>JBFMBP010000048.1 GCA_040755155.1 Candidatus Omnitrophota bacterium
ACTACAATTCAATGTGTATACTATATTGATAGTCATAGATGGGATAAGGAAATTTGTAAAGGGGGAAATTATACAATCAATTATTTTTCGACGACTCTTCTTACTTCAGGCGGCTGACCTGTTACGAAATCTCGATAAATCGGAAAATTTCTGTAAAAAGAGCTGATTGTACTGGCGATAACTCCAACAAATATAGAAAAATAAACCATCTTTTTAGAAAAAAAAACGTCTTTCATTACAAACACCCCACTGCGCAACCTGCTGCGATTGCCGTGAATGTTACTAATTCAAAACCCATACATGTTGATACACTTATTGCATAACAATTACCCGCACAAAGTGCATACGCAAGACCAGTACCTGAGCAACCCCACAAACATGCTGTTACAGTACCCCCTTGGTATGCAGTCGATAAACAGGGATCTACTACACCTCTATCTGGATAATATGAATATATACAATCAGTGATGCAATCTCCATATCCATAGGGCGGTATAGGCGTAATTGTCGGCGTAGGATTCGCTCCCGTCGCGAACGCCATTGTATGGGGATTATTATCAGCCTGCATCATGATTATCCAAGCAATTAAAACACCCAACATAATCAGTAAAGAAACGAAGGAAATCTTTTCTCTTTTATCTTTAGATAATTTTGACATAATATGCTCCTTTTTTCTATAGGGATTTTGGTTAAAAGGCCTCGGAGTCGAGGATTTTGTCCTTCAACTCTAGGGAAATTTCCCGGCAGCGCACGACGGAACCTTTGGCGTCTTTCGTTACAAGGTTTAGTGCTTCGGAAAGATAGTTGAGCGCGATGTAAGGTTGTTTTCGATAAACCGCGATCTCCGCCAGGCTATGATTCACCCAACAACGAATTTCTGGAAAGGGTGATTTTCCCAATATTCCAAGTAGGATTTGTTCCGCCTCGTCAACCTTTTTGTCGTGCCAGGAGATATACCGCGCCCAGTTCATGGCGCAGTTGGCGCCCGCCAGGGTTTGGGGGTAGTAGTTGTCCATGACGAACTTGCAGATTTTCGCCGAGCCGTCCAGATCGCCGCCCCAGGCCATACTTTGTTGATGTAAGTCATAGAGTCCGGCGATGTCGTCGGCGGAAAATTGCGCTTTGATCTCTTCATCGTTAATCATATCGCTGTCCAGCAGTTGCTTGGTGATGACTTGCGCTTTGGGCAGGTCGCGGTGCACGTCCATTTCCAGGTCGCGCACGATGCGCATAGCGCGGGGGTAGATGTATTTCCAATCGCCGGCGTTGCGCTGCATGAATTCGGCGAAATCGGAGCCAGCCGCGTTTGTATCCCCCATTGCCAGCCGCGCTGACGTGAGATAGAGCGGAACGTTGCGGTATTCGTCCAGGCTCTTGTCTTCCCGCGTTTCGCGTCCCTGCGCCAGCTCGGCGTCGGCCTCTTGCAAAGCGCTTACCGCTTCGTCGTAGCGCCCATCATTTGCCAGGCAGAGCGCTTGGGCGATCTTTTGCGCCTGCGGATGATTGGTGGACGGCGCCAGCGGCGGATAGACCTTTTCCATCGCCATCGCTCCCGTATTGTCGCTCTTCATCAGTTTCAGCAGCGTGATGAAGATAAAAAAGTCCTCCTGCTCGCCGCGATAGAACGCATACGGCTCTTCGGCGACGGCGCGGCGGTATTCGAGGGTGCAAGCATCGGCCAGTTCGCCGCTTTCGATCAGGCTTTCGGAATAGCGCAGCAGAGCGTTTTGCCAATGGCGGGCTATGCCGTTAATGAAGAGGGCGATGGCTTCGCCGCCGCGTCCCAGCCGCTTGAGAAATTTGGCCTTGGTCAGCGAAGCCTGGCTGAAGAGGTAGGAATTCGCGTCCACGTCTCCCAGCAGCGCTTCCACCGCCGCAAGCGCTTGGGAATTCTCGTCCGGCGTGTTGGAGTATTTCACCAAATCGTCCAACCCCTTATTCACGGCCTCGGCGTCGTTGGATTTCGCCACAGCATTGAGCGCCAAATCGCGAAAATCGGCGGAGATGGGGCCTTCGTACATTTGCGCCGCACACGCTAATTCCCCGCAGATTAAGAGAGAAAAAATAGAGCCAGTAAGCAGAAATAGTTGAAATCTGCTCATATCCAACGCCTCCTGTACGATATGATAATTATTATGCTGACGATAATGAAAAAAAAATAGGTCAAGCCTTATCGGCAAAAATATCAAAAATATTTTTAGCGATTTGGATAAAAAATGTGAAAGGAATAAAGGCGGGCTGCGCTTCGCTTTGAGCCCACCCTACATAACTTTCCACGGCAGGTCGTCTACTCTCGAAACTCCGAAGGGGAGAAGCCGCAGCGCGATAAAACGCGGTAGAGGGATTCCCTCGTCAATCCCGCTTCTTCCGCCGCTTTTCGCACGTCGCCATCCGTTTTGATCAACAAGGCTTTAATGTAAGCGCGCTCCGCATCCAAAACGGCGGCGTCCCGGAAGGATTTAAAATCCTTTTCCAGAGGGGAGGAAGAAAGAATATCGTTCTCGGAGAGGGAAGGGGACAATCGATCGTCTTCGAGTTGAATATGCGATTCATCGATCTCGCCGCCGGAGGCGTTGAAAAACGCGGATTCGATAGCGAACTTCAATTGGCGTATATTGCCCGGCCATGAAAAAGATAACATCCGCCGCATGGCATTAGGAGCGATCGTTACCTTCTCCCGTTCCTGTTGCGCCGCGATTTCATCGAGAAAATGCTGCGCCAATATGGGAATATCGGATGCTCTTTCCCGCAATGGGGGCGCGAAAATTTTTTGTGCGGAAATCCGATAATAGAGGTCCTGGCGAAATTTTTGCTGGCTGGTTTCTTTCTTCAAATCGCGGTTGGTGGCGCAAAGAATGCGAAAATCGCTTTCAATCTCCTTAGTGCTGCCGATAGGACGAAAGCGCTTGGTTTCCAAACAGCGAAGCAGTTTCGGCTGAATTTCCATAGCGAATTCGCCCACTTCATCGAGAAAGAGCGTTCCGCCATCCGCTTCTTTCAACAAACCGCTTCGTTCCACCGATCCGGTAAAAGCGCCTTTCGTCGATCCAAAAAGGATCGATTCGATCAAGGATTCGGGAGTCGCCGTGCAATCCATAATGATGAAAGGCTTCTTGCAGCGGCTACTGTTTAAGTGAATCGCCTCGGCGATATATTCCTTTCCGCATCCCGTTTCTCCTTCGATCAAAACGGGCAAATTGTTGTCGGCGGAACGCAAAATGGCTTCGTAAACCGATTCCATCGCTTTTGAAGGGCCGACGGCTCCCGGAAATTCAAACCGTCCTTGTTTGGCCTTAAACCGATAATTTTGTTCGCGCCGCAAAGAGCAGACCTCTTCGATCCTTTGAATTTTCGTTAAAAGCATCTCCGAAGTAACCGGTTTTGTTAGAAAATCCCAGGCGCCCGCATGCATGGCTTCCACCGCTCTCTCGATCGTTCCATATCCCGTAATAATAATGAATAGCATTTGAGGATTCATTTGCTTCAGCCGCCCAATAAGAAGAACGCCATTCAGATCGGGAAGTTGATCGTCCAGCAAAGCGATATCGAAAAGTTGACGGGAGGCTTCTTTGATTGCGGAAGCGGCGTCGCAAGCCGCTACGGTAAAATAACCATAGAGCAACAGGATTTTTTGGAGAATATCGCGTACGACAGGATCGTCGTCCACTACCAAAATGGAAATGGGCTTTCGTCTTTCATCGTTTAAAATCGATTGTTCGAGATTTTCGTTTATCATCGAATTCGCTGGCATTTCAAGTGTAACCTATCGGGATAATTGTAATCGATAAGGTTACTTCTCATGATATCATAGGATTCTTTACCAACCAAACGGCAAAGCGAAATTTCCTCGCGCCGATGCGCATAATTTAATTTAAACCTATAGAAATAAATAACTTAGCGCTTTCATTCGATTCCAATAAATCGGATATTTCCTCGGAATTCCATCTTTTCATCCGATAAAAATGCAGATCGTTCAACTGGCGCCTAACTTGCTCATTGACTAACAATCAAAACCGGCGTTTTTCTTTGGCGTATTGCGTTTGAGCAATCATTTACGCCCAAGAGTCGGTATTATCATTCATTTAGAAATCCGAGGGAATTATGTATACGCCGATGATATCGTCATCTACGGCGCTGATTATATCCCAGGACGAAACTTTTATCCTGGATATAAAGGATAGGCTTCGCCAAGAATTCAATCTCCAAATCCGCTTGTTCGATTTAAAAATACTTAAGCAGCCTTTTCGTCATACAAAACCTTTATTCGTTATATGGGATGGGAGAAATCCTTGCGATAATTGGAATTATCTTTTGCGTTGGATCCGCGAACATTTGCGTGGATGTCCCATCATCGCTCTTTTTGACGAATCGGGAAAAGAGATCCGCCGCGAATTGCAAAAAATGGGAATCAATATCTTTTTGGATTTCGATTCCTTTCAATTTGCGGACGATTTGAATAGGCACGTTTCCGCCATTTTAATGGATTCCAATTAAAAAACTATTTGCGATCGGCTTATTTGACGTTACACTAAATCAACAGAAACAATAGTATATCAATAATATCCGTGGATTATCGAGAGGAGAAATCCAATTATGTCGGACGAAAAGCAAAAAGAAGTTCAAGCGCAGCAATACGTTTGTTTCGTCGTGCATGGAGAGGAATACGGCGTGCCTATTTTATGCGTTCAAGAGATTATTCGTTATGAGACGCTGACCCGCGTGCCCCAAAGCCCTCCTTTCATCGATGGCGTATTGAACTTGCGCGGCCAGGTTATCCCCGTTATGAATCTGCGCAAAAAATTCTCGCTGCCCCCGCGCGAACTGGATAAATCGACGCGCATAATCGTCGTCGAGGTGAAAAAGAGGGTAGTAGGAATCGTCGTCGACGAGGTATCCGAAGTATTGCAAATCAATGCGGAATCGATCGATCCGCCGCCGCCGATGGGCGCCCAAATCAACACGAATTTCATTCAGGGAATGGGGAAATTGGACGAACACCTCGTTATTCTTTTGGATATTGACAAAGTTCTTTCCTCGGATGAAGTGACCATGATGGAAAGCGCTATAGCATGAACATCGCAATGTGCATGTAGGGCGAGCCAAAGAAAGCTCGCCCTACATTTCTGCGCTTGCCTCTTCGGCCTAAACGAAACATTCTCTTCACTTTTCTGCATTCCCCGTTATACGAAAATCGTCCGCAAGAATATGCCCCCAAGGTTCGGACGAGGCGTCGACGATTTCAAGGCGAGCCTTTTTCCCTCTCCAATGGCGTATATCCCAAACAACGCGCTCCATTTTTTCTGAACGCTTTCCCGCCGCGCGCAAAACCACTGCGCCATCGATGAGCAAACCGACGTACGTTCGATCGGGATCGTCGCCCCCTCCTAAAAGAAAAACGATGTGATCCGACTCTACGATAAACTCCGGCGAAAGCAGGAGTCCTTGCGCTTCATCGGAGCCGTTGAAATAGGAATCAACGAAATAATTCCCCTCTGCGCCTTCCACAAACGATTGGCCGCCTATCGCTTGGCAGACGGGCGCCGCGCCGAAAGCCGCGCCGCTCGCCGTCCAATCGCTATAACTTCCATTTTCAAAATTCCAATAGCGTCCGGGAGGGCGAAAAACCTGCGCGACATGATCGAGGCGCACTACTTTCCCCGCATCGCGGCTCGCCGCCATCCAGATCGCCTGCCGATTCCGCCAAGGATCAAGGGACCACCGCACCGGCCCCCATCCTTCCTCTCCCCCGCCGTGAAGCGCCCGCACCACCCGCCACCCGCCAATCTCTAAAGGCTTAATTTCGGATTCGTGGGAGAAATCGAAACTATATTTCAATTGCTGCGGGCGGACATAATAAAAAATGCTTCCCAAAAGCGGTTCGCCGGAATGGCGTTGAAAGATGGATCGCGCTTCCCGAATGGGAAGTTCGTCTCCATAAGGCGATTTCTCGAAAACGGCCAAGCAGATAACGGAAGCTGTAGCCTCTTTCGGCATAGATGCCCAGAAGCGCAATTCGTCCCCTGCGATAATAAAGGGCTGTGATTCCAATGTTCCCAAAGTTTGTTCCGCCTCGAGGCGATTGCCGGCGGAGATTTCATCGTCTTGGGGCGATCGCCGAAAAGCCATGCCGATTCGTTTTGCGCCAAGATAGCCATTTTCGTAGGTCCACTCGTCGCCCGCCAAACGGCATCTTTCCGTTTCCATTACGGGAAAACGCCCCGCTTTCTCTTTACGAGGGATATATAAATTTACGTTTTGAATTCGAGTCGACTCGAAAAAAGCAGATAAAGAACCCCGCCACCGGCTCTCAAAGGAACTCGGCTTTCCCGCCAGCGCTTCTTTAAAAGTAGGAAAAAGAACCAAAGGCTGCCGCGCATAAGAATCGGGAAAAATAGGCTCCCAATCCAAAGCGGGAAAAGAATGGCGGATGTAATCCAAACTAAGCGGAGTCAACTTTTCCCAATCTGAAAAATGCGCGAAGAGAGCAGGAGAAAATCGAACGGCGCGCCTTGTATCCGGACGATTCGAATCATAAGCAAACGCCCGTTCGATCGAGGAATGAATATTATTCCAATACCCGGCGCGGGTGAAGAGAAGGCGGTATTCCATCGGTAAAAGATTGATGGCAAGAAATCCTATAACGCCGGTCATAACAATCAGGACGGTTCGATGGAGTTTCATCTCACTTTTCGCCGCCCAATAGATTCCCCGAACCGCCAGCAAAATCATCGGCGGCAAAACAATCAAGCCGATTTCTTTACTGGTTTCCAAAGGAAGAAAGGATGCCGCTGCTCCAAAGGCGGCCAAGATGAAAAGCAGGAATATTCCTTCCTCTTTTTTCCCGCCTTCCATAAGCCAATACGCGGCGCCCGCCATAGCCAGGAATCCGAAGATCGGAACGGGAAACGGAAGATCAAGGCCGCCATTGCCCCAAAATAGCAGCCCTTGCTGAAATCGATGCGGCCATTCTCCCGTAAGCATTTTTACGAGATTCAATTCGGCAAAGAAGCCGGGAAATTCCGCGAGAGACAATCCCCCAAACGCTCCATATTGAATCGATAAAAATAGATAGGCGAATCCCATCGGCGCAACCGCGAGCAGGGGCGCAAACAACCAGGCCAAGGCGTCGCGCCGCTCTGTTTTTACCGAATCGATTTTTATCGCCGCGAACAGGAAAGGAAAAACGGCGATTATGGCCGCAAGCAAAAATCCTTCCGCGCCGCTGGCGCTCAAAAAAACGAGGGTTAAGAAATAACCGTTCAGGCCATCGTCTCTTTGGGGATATCGGTTTAACGTTTCGATAAAGATAATGGAGGTCAATACAGCGGAAGGCGAAAACTGCGCCGTCATCCACAAAATGGGATGAACCGCCAATAGAATCCAAAACGGCAGGCTTTCCTCCGATTCAAGCCATCGTCTTTGGAAACGAATCAGACTCCCCATGAAGAGGGCGAATAGAATGGTTTGTCCGATCCAAAGCCAGAAGAGCGAAGAAGATAGAATCCGCTGCGCGGCGTAAATCGCGCCCGCCAGCAGCGCATGGATATTTTGCAGAGGAACAATCAGGCTGGTATTATCGCCGGGAGGGAACATCTGAAAAAACGACCGCGAAAACAATAGCGTCAAGCAATCTCGATTCGAATAAGCGAAAAGAACTTTCTCGGAAGCGATCAACGCCAAAGCGTGAACCAAGGCGAATACGATCGTCAAAACGATGGGAATTCGCAACGAAATTCCATGGTTCGCCGCCGGCTCGCCGTTTATTCCCTGATTCATGGATTTAACAATTCCTATGGATGAATCGCCGGATTTTCTTGAATGGCTAAGCGCTCCCATCGCCGCCAGCGAAAAGAAACGAGCCGTTTCCGGAAATGGCCGCTTATTCTTCTTGCCCGCGATTTTCATACTATAATTGAAAGACAAACGTTCGTCAGGGAAAAGGGGCTCCTTGAAGCGACTTTTCTCGAAAGAGCGTTGAGGCCGATTGAACCTGATCTATTCAATCCCACAACTGCCAATCGTTTAAAGGTGAATCGATGAAAGAACAGAACCTTTCCCGGCGGCGCATTCTGCAAATGAGCTCGCTCGCCGTCATTCCGAGTCTGCTTGCTTCTTGCGGCGGCGCTTCTTTGAAAAAAGGCCCGAAGCCCATTCAAACAAAGATCAATATGGATATTCATTGGGCTAGACGCCAGGAATGGAAAGGGACGGAATTTGTTTTTGGAGTCGTCCGCTACGGCGAATTTACGCTCATGGTACAGCGCAACGATCCAATGGGCTGGACCTTTCCCGGCGGAATCGTCGATCCAAAAATCCATGGCCCCAAATCGCCAAAGGCTTTGGAATTGGTATCCGCCGCCGCCGATTATATTTTGATGCAAGCCAGCATAGCAGTATTGCCGAGCCGGGCGGTTATTCTATCTTACGGCTATCTCATCGACGAGAAGAACGACCGCATCGTTCAAGCGCATTGGGTTTCCATCTCTCCCGCCAGTTCCTTCCCTCCCCCGCCCCACGCCGATCTTCACAATACGTCGGATGCCAGATGGGTAACGCTGGACGATCCCAAAGCGGGCCATTGCCTGCGCTTAAGAATGGAAGAATCCGTCGGCGCGGGAGAAGGCGCTTCTGTAGTTTACCAAACGTGCCGATCCTGATGGGGGATTTGAACCAACCTTTTTCTACGCCATAGATGGCCAGAGCATGATTTTTAAGGAATGATACTTTAATGTTAGAAACGCCGCAAAAAACCAAAAAGCGAAGATGGGCTACTTTTTCTTTCGGCCCCGAACTGCTTCCCTTGGAGCCGTTCGATCTCCAACCCATCGCCGATATTCCCATCCGCCTAGCCGTGGAAGAGGGCGCCATCAAGAGAAATAAAGAACTGGCGTTATATAAAACCAAGGAAGACTGGAACGTCTTTCCTAAAGGCAGCATCGTCATCGCAGGCTTGATCGAAAAAGGCAAAACCTTCGCCGTGTGGATAGGAAATTCGAAAAATGTTCCCCTGGAAGCCATCGCGGGAACGGGATGCGCCCTCATCGCGGAAGAAAATGAAAACTCAGAGAGATCCGTTAAAAATTCGCCCCAATGCGCCATCCCCGGCCAAACGATGAAGCAGCGGCTAAGAGGAGTTATTCCCGCTGCGCCTATGAAAATTCACGTGAAATTGCGAAAACCAAGTTTAAAGAATTGGCCCAAAAGGAAAATTGGAACGCATTGGCGGCCTGGGATTAAAACATTTTTCATCAGGGGAAAAAAGCATATATACTAATCGATCGATACGTTTTAGTAGAGAAAAGAAAAATCGATGGTGCCTGTTTTTCATTCCATCCCATCGGAGCGAGCGAAAGGCCTCGGAAATGCGCGCAATAAAACTTAGCGGTCAAATAACCCGGGAACGTCAACTGCAAGTTGTTTTGCCGATCAACATCGAGGCGGGTCCCATAGAAGTGATTATTTTAACGCCGGAAGAAAAATCGCCCGAAACGTCTCAAACTTTAAACGCTTTTTTAAAGGAATCCGCCGATTTTCCGCTTCCTCGGCGCAGCAAACAAGAGATCGATCGTTATCTGGAAGAAGAACGAAACGCTTGGGATTTCTAATATGCCTCGCGTCTATTTGGATAGTTGCATCGTTATTTACTTGGTGGAGAGAGCGCAAGAGGCGGAATCTTTCGTTTTCCAACCAGATGTACGGATATACGTGTCCGATTTAACCCGCTTGGAATGCCGCGTTTTTCCCATTCGCCACCAAAACCTGCGATTGTTGGAGCGATACGATGCTTTTTTCGATCTTCCGGAGGTTGCGCTTCTCGCTTTAAATACGGAAATATTCGCTCTAGCTGCGCAATTGCGGGCGGAACATCGAATAAAAACACCAGACGCAATTCATCTGGCCGCCGCAATCCAATACGGTTGCGAGGAGTTTTGGACGAACGATAATCGATTAGCCGTTAGCGCCAATGGACGGATCAAAGTCGTTGTTCCTTTTGCTTGAAATTATGAATCGTTCGAGGTTCTTGCAAAACTATATTATTCCTCCCCCAAGCTTGGGGGAGGTTAGGAGGGGGTTGAGATAAGTCTAACAAAATCAACCCCCCTCTAACTCCCCCCAATCTTGGGGGGAGAATTGAAAAGAAAATTATACCATTTTTGCAAGATCCTCGTTCGAAAGCAATGGATAATCGAATGCTCGTCCTCTCAACGATGAAACGACTCGCTCTTCTCCTTCTCTTCTTTTTCTTCCCGACGTTGACCTTTGCAGAAATCATTCCTTTGACGATCCTGCATACCAACGATTTTCATTCCTACTTACTGCCCGACAAGGAAGGCAAAGGGGGAGCTGACGTCATCGCCGCCTATCTTCGACAGGAACGTTCGAAGCCGCAAAATCTTCTGATTCTGAATGCGGGAGACATGGTCAGCGGAACGGCGGTTTCCGCCATGTATAAAGGCGAACCGATTTTCCATGTCTTAAACCGTTGGTCGCTGGACGCCGCCGTATTTGGCAATCACGAGTTCGATTATGGGATTCTCGCAATTCAACGCTTTCGGGATATCGCCCATTTCCCCCTTATCTGCGCCAATGCTTTCACGATGGCGGAAAACGGCCAGATGCGTCTCTTGGCGGACGCCGAGTGCGAGATATTCGACCGGGGAGGGCTTCGCATCGCCATTATTGGAGTTGCGCCGGAATGGACGGTAGCCATGACCACGAAGGATGCCTCTCAGGATGTCCGATTCGTGGACTCCATCGCCGCCTTGAAGCGTCTCGTTCCCCAGTTCAAGGGAAAAGTCGATCTCCTCGTCGCCCTTACCCATGTCGGCGTAGGCCATGACCGCAAAATCGCCAACGAAATTCCAGCCATCGATCTCATCATTGGTGGACATAGCCATACTGTTTTAGAGAAAGAGGAGAGAGTCAACGGCGTTCCCATCGTCCAGGCGGGCAGTAAAGGCCTTTACATCGGCCGCGTCGAATTGACCGTGGATACGGACAAAAACCAGATCGCAGATTTTTCCTACTGCCTGCTTCCCGTCAACCGCCAACTGGCGCAGCCCGATCCGGAAACGGAACGCCTGGTTAAAGAATGGGAAGATAAAGTCGCGGAGCTCGTGGACCATCCCCTAGGCGAAACCCAAGTACCCCTATCGAAAATGCAGATGATTTATATCGCCCAGGACGCTTTTTTGGAGGCTTGCGGCGCCGACTACGCCCACCAAAATCCTGGAGGAACGCGCGGAGGATTAGGCCAAGGCGCTTTTTCCTATCGCGAAATCTGGAACATCTTTCCCTTCGACAATACCTTAACCGTCGCCCAGGTTCCGGGACGTGAAATCCCATCCGATTTTTACGGCAAAGCGCCTATCGATCCCAATCGGAATTATCGCATAGTCACCAACAGTTTTGTGCGCGACCAATGGGATAGGATCCATCCCGAATTGAAGCATTGGCAATGGGAGGATACGGGTTTTTCGTTGCGGGACTCCGTCTTTCGTTATATCGAAAAAAGAAAAACCATCGCCCCGGCGCAAATGAAGCGATAACGAGCATTGATTCCTCAAAGAACCGCGATTAGATAAAGGATGTAGAAGAGCCATCTTGGCTCTTTCTCTACTCAAGAGGCTGGAAGCCTCTTCTACTCTACGCATTCAATTCGCGATTTAGGAGATTAAAAAAATGGAAGATCAAAAAGAATTGCAAGAAAATCAAAACGAACAAGAAGAACCGCTTCCCTATGAAGAATACGGCTGGGAATTTCATAAAAGACCCTTGCTGTACGCTCTCATCCTTACGGTTCTGTTTTATGCGTTCATCACTTTCTACGTAAATTTGTGATCCATCAGAACAGACATTTTTCCTATCATTCCATTCATTATCCTTCGAAGAGAGGAAATCGATGAAAATCTTTCGTCCGCCTCTGTTTCATTCCATTCTTTGTCTATGGCTATTGGTTTTCGGGATCGCGGGAACCGGTCAATCATCCGAACCAGCTGGCTATATCAATTTGGCTTCCGATCTGGAAATCCTCCGCAAGGATTTCTATTTTCCCGCCTTGGCATCGGCGGTAATCATGGATGGGAAACTCCACGCGGCGGGCGTCGTCGGCGTCCGCAAAGAAGGAAGCGGCGTGAAAGCGGAAATCGACGATCCTTTTCATTTAGGCTCATGTGGGAAAGCGATGACCGCCTCTTTGATATGCCTGCTCGTTCAAGAAGGCAAGCTGAAATGGGAGACCACGCTCGCCGAATATTTTCCCGATCTAAAAGAAACCATGCATCCAGATTATCGCAAAGTGACATTAGTTCATCTCCTTTCCCATCGCGGCGGCGTTCCCGGCATGATGGACGGATGGGATCCTCTGACGGACGAACAAGCGGAATCCCTCAGAAAAATCAAACCCTACCGTCTTCAACGGAAACGGATGATCGAAATCCTTCTCAGCAACCCTCCCATCAATAAGCCGGGCGAAGAATTTGCGTACTCCAACCCCGGTTTTGCGCTGGCGGGCGCCATTGCCGAAACCGTGATGGATCAAGAGTGGGAAGAAATGATAAAAGATAAACTCTTCCGTCCGCTGGGCATGAAAACGGCGGGCTTCGGCGCAATGGGAACAAGTGACAAGATCGACGCGCCTTGGCAACATATCGTAAAAGACGGCAAAAATATCCCCATCAATCCTGGTCCAGACAGCGACAATCCTTTCTTCATAGCGCCGGCAGGCATGATTCATTGCTCCATTCTCGATTGGGCGAAATATATACAATGCGTATTAAAAGCGGATCGTGGAGAACCTGGCCTACTCGATCCCAAACTCATACTGCCTTTAAAAGAACCGCCTTTTGAAGGCGATTACGCTTTAGGCTGGAGCATTACGGAACGGAGTTGGGGCGAAGGCCGAGTCATCACGCACGCCGGCAGCAACGGCAAGAATTTTTGCGTCGTTTGGGTTGCCCCGCATAAGAACTTCGCCGTACTGGCCGCCGCCAACCGCGGCGGCGACAGCGCGCCGGAAGGGTGCGACGAGGTATGCGCATCCATGATCCGCAAATTCTTGATTAAGGAATGAATCCGAGCCATAAGAAAGAGAGAGATATCATGCCTATCTCGAAGAAACGCTTAGAAGAAATTAATGCCATAAAAGATAAAGATATCGATACAGAGGACATTCCTGAATTGGACGAGCGATTCTGGAAGAACGCCCGGCTCGTCTTGCCTAAGCCGAAGCCGTCCATTTCTTTACGGATCGATTCCGACGTTTTGGAATGGTTTAAATCGATTGGACGCGGATACCAAACCCGGATGAACGCCGTATTGCGCGCTTATATGGAAGCCCATCGCGAAAAACACTCCTGACAAGAACTCATGATAGCGCTGGTTTGATGCGCAAGGCGGATCAAAGAAAGCAAGCCATGAATCCGAACGGTGAAGACCAGCGAAAACCGCCTCGATTTACGCTTTACAAGTTATGGTTTTATGTTCTTGCTTACATTGCCCTCAATGCTTTCTCCCAGTTCTTGACATCCCCCACGGCGGAATTGGATCAATCCGAGCAATTAGTGTTAAGCCAATCGTTGCAGTTAGGCTACGCGAGCCACCCACCGTTATACACTTGGATCGCGTTCGGCGTTTTTATTTTTACCGGTCCCAGTTTGTTGGCTCTCCTTGTCGTAAAAATTCTTATCCTCAGTTCGCTGATGGGGCTATTGATCGCTGTAGGCAGAGAATTCGAATTTTCGGAGCGGCAGCATCTTATCGCCATAATCGGAGTAATCTTTATTCCCCAGTTCATCTGGGAATCGCAACGGGATTTAACGCATTCCTCCTTAGCCACGATGTTCGCCGCCGCCGCTCTGCTGCAGACGGCGCGGTTGAGCCGCAATCCATCGGTGCGCAACTATGCGCTGCTTGGCCTAATCGCCGGTTTCGGCGTGCTTAGCAAATACAACTTCTTGATCTATTGCCTCGGATTGTTGTTGGCCGCCGCCTTTACGCCGCAGTACAGAAAGGCCGTTTTCCGGCTTCCTCTCCTCCTCAGTATCGCGATAACCGTTGCGATGGCAATCCCTCATGCTGTTTGGGCATCGAGCCATATCGCAGCCGCCGCAAGCAGTCTGCACAAAATCGAATCGATATCGGGCAAGCCCTTGTTGGGGATAGGCAAAACGTTCGCTGCGGTTTTGGTTTTTCTCACTCCATTTTGGTTAGCGGCTGTTTTCTTGGCGGGACGAAAAATCCTTCTGCCGGTTGCGCAAGCGGGCTATCGGCTTTTTCTATCGCGTTTGTTCCTCGTCATGCTAGGCGTCATTCTTCTTTTTGTACTCCTCAGCGGGGCGCAAAAAATCAAGGATCGCTGGTTTCAGCCCCTGCTTTTTTTTACGCCATTGCTTCTCGCTCTCTACTCGGCGCCATCTCCGAAAAGGCTCCGCCAATTCTATGGCATCGGAATCGTTTGCGCTTTGCTGATATCCGTCGCGCTGCCCATGCGGACGATCCTTGCCGGTTATACGGAGCGGACTAACCGGCTGAATATTCCTTTCAAGGCGTCGGCGGCGAAACTGAGCCAATCGATCGGAAGCCCAGCAGTCATCTTTGCGGAGAACAGGTTGTTGGGCGGCAATATGAGACTCGCCTTTCCCAGCGCCGCCGTAATTACGCCGGACGAGCCGGCGCCGGCTCGAATACCAAGCGGAAAATGGGTTATTCTTTGCGAGACTATCAATGGCCAAAACCAGGAATTCCGTGAATGGTTGAAAAAACAGGCCCATATCGATTTGAAGGATTTATCATTCGATAGCATTACGCAAACTTACTATTATTCCCAAGACCGCAAATACAGCCTTTACTGGTCGGCGATGAACCAGCCATGAACCTCTCCTTCCGTGCGGCGGATAAGCGAATCTATCCGCAAGCGCATACCGGCTGTTTCCCATATCGTCTCGCTTCATCGGCGAATACGCTATAAACGACGAGAGGGACGAGCCGCGCCCCGTCCCTCTCAATCCGCATCTATTGTCTTAACTATCACGTCGTCGAACCTAGTTCATTCCAAGTAACGATCGTCGGTTCGAAGGTCTTGGTTTTGCGCTTATACATAGCCTGACGCCCCATGAGTGATATCAACGTCGAAATACGTCCCGTCTCCTCGTTGCTGAGCGGTTTTTCGTTGTGGCGGATATGATGGAGGAACGCTTCCAATTCGTTGGGCGTGCCGTATTCCCAACTGGGAGCAGGTTCACCCAACTGCTTTTTCTCGCCCATATTCGGACGCGGATACTTGACGCTCTGCACTAGGTCTACCCCTCCCTTTTGGCCATAAACCCAAAGCTTCTCGCCGGTGAATTCCTCGCAGGAGTAGAAAACGTGAGTATACGAGTAAATAACGCCGCCGGGAAATTCGTACATGACGGCGGAGTGATCTTCGGAATTATGTTCGGGCGGAGTCTGCGTCTCGCGGGTGATATTGCCCATCGCCGCGCATTGAATCGGGTGTTGGCCTTTCATAACCCATTGCATGACGTCCATGTGATGGCAGGCTTGTTCTACCAACTCGCCGCCGGACATATCCACGTCGCCAACCCATCCGCCGACGGACCATGTCCACTGCCATTGGCCTTGCAGGAAGGTGATGTCGCCGACGATTCCGTCATGCACCGCCTTGACGGCGGCTTGGAATCCCGGCGCGTAGCGGCGTTGAAAACCGATCTGGTAGATGCCTTTCGCTTTTCTCGCCGCTTTGACAATCTGGTCGACTTTTTCCACCGTGCAATCCATCGGCTTTTCGCTGAAGCAGTGAAGACCCGCTTCTAAAACGGGGATGACGCACTTGGCGTGATTGCCGACTTCGGTGGCGACGATGACGCCATCGAGTTTCTCTTTCTCCAGCATTTGGCGGAAATCCTTATAAGGTTTAGGTTCCGGCTTAAATTCCTGGCAGATATTCATAGCCTGTTCGAGCCGGTCGTCTCTCAGATCGCAAACGGCTCCCATTGTAACGCCCTCAACGTGAGTCAATATTTTCAAATGAGTTTGCCCGCGCCCTCCTGTGCCGATCTGGCCCAGAATCACCCTGTCGTTAGCGCCAGAAACGCGGTTGTATGCGCCCGCGGTCAACGCCGCTGCGCCCGCCGTCCGCATAAAATTTCTTCGATGAACTAAATTCTTCGCCTTCATTGCATCCTCCAATATTCTTTTGAGACTGTGGGATAGGGAGACTGTGGGACAGGGAGACAAAATTTGTCGCTCCGAAGCCTTTTTTCCTTATCGCCGCATCTCAATGTCTCAATGTCTCCCTGTCTCAATTATTTACTCCTCTCCCAGTGAACGAGGGAATGGAATGGCTCAACCATAAGTTATCACGTCGTCGTTCCCAAATCTTTCCATGTTACCATCGTGGATTCGAGTTTGCTTTTTTTGCGGTTATACATCGCCATGCCGCCCATAATGCCCATCAGAGTCGAAAGGCGACCGGTTTCTACGTTGCTGAGGGGCGTTTCGTTGTTGCGGATATGGCGGGCGAAGGCTTCCAATTCTTCATAGGTTCCATTGTCCCAATCCGTAACTTTCTCGCCCAGTTTCACCGGTTCCCCCTGGCCGGGGCGCGGATATTTCATTCCTTCCGGCAGGTTGATTCCAGCCTTTTCGCCATAAACCCATAGCTTCTCGCCAGTAAATTCTTCGCAACAGTTCATCAGGTGAGTATAGGAAAAGACGACGTCGCCCGGAAATTGATAAACGATGGCGGAATGATCTTCGGCGCAATGCGCGGGCGGATTTTCATGCTTCTCCGAATTGATCGCCATGGCGCAGCAGTGGAGCGGCTTCTGGCCGTTCATAGCCCACATCATGGCGTCGGCATGGTGGCATGCTTGCGCCAAAAACCACGATCCCGCGATATCCATATCCAAATAACGCCCGCCGACGCCATAAGCCCAATGCCACATTCCTTGCAGGAACGTTACTTTCCCGATGCCGCCTTCATGGATATGTTTCATGCAAGACTGGAAGGTGGGAATGTAATGGCGTTGGAATCCGATTTGATAAACGGTTTTCGCTTTGCGGGCGGCGCGGGTTACGCGGTCGACGTTCTCCACGCTGATATCCATCGGCTTTTCGCAAAAACAATGAATCCCGGCTTCCATCACGGGAATGGCGCATTTGGCGTGATTGCCTTCCTCCGTCGCCACCAGGCAGGCGTCCAGCTTCTCTTTTTCGAACATGACGCGGAAATCGAGATATTTCCGAACTGGAGGTTGGTACTGCTCGCAAATCGCCGCCGCCTGATCCATGCGTTCGGGAACCAGGTCGCAAACCGCCGCCACCTGGAAATCGGGGATATTGGTTATCGCTTGCAGCAGCCGCCGTCCCCGTCCCCCCGACCCGATAATGCCCAGCGTTATTTTATCGTTGGCGCCCAGCGCTTTCCCCGGCGCGCTTAGAGCGAACGCGGAGGCTCCCGCGCTGGCGGTCTGGATGAATCTTCTACGTGAAAATCGTACTGTGGCCATCTTCTCCTCCCTAGAGGTTTCTCGGAAAACGATCTTATTGGCTTTTCTCTTATCGGAGCGCCGTTTCAAGATCGTTTTCAATCTTTCGCCGTTAGGAAAAACGTATCGTCTTTGCTTACTGGAATCCGAGGACTCCTTCTCATCGATCATCCCGGTTTCAATTGTCCGCGTCAAGTTGGGTTGGGACAATTTTTGGGAGATTAGGGAATATAAACCTGTTGAAATATAAACAACTGCTTCGAAAGAAGCTGACGCCTCGCGAATATTTATTGAATTTCTTCTCTATTCTTAATTTCGAATATCTATCATAACATATTGAAAAATTAAAACTTAATATAAATTTATCTATGATTAGCAATATTGGCGCGATTCTTGCCCTCACTCAAAAACGAAAAAACAAAACAACGCTTTTTAGGCCGAAAACGCCATCCCGGGTAAATCGTTTCCGTCCCTGAAAGAAAAATGGTTGTCACATAATTTGAAAGGAGTACGGCATCCATGTTTGGAAAAAAGAAAATCAGTTCAAAAATTGCATTCGTTCTTCTGATCGGCGCAGCGTTGGTTCTGGCTTTTTCTCCGTCCAGTTTCGCGGAAGAGGAAGCCCCCGCTTACGTCAGTCAAGAAAATGGAAATTTGATGTGGATGTGCATCGCCGCTTTCCTGGTTTTTTTCATGCAAGCAGGTTTTGCGGCGGTGGAATGCGGTTTCACCCGTTCGAAAAATTCCATCAACATCATGATGAAGAACCTTCTCGATTGCTGCATCGGCTCCATCGTTTTTTGGGCTATCGGATTTGGATTGATGTTTGGAACCGCTGCTTGGGGACTGATCGGAACCGACGGTTTCGGATTGTTTAAATACGCTATGGACGGCGAAAAGACGAACTATTGGACATACGGCTTCTGGATGTTCCAAGTCGTTTTCGCTGCGACGGCCGCTACTATCGTATCCGGCGCCGCCGCCGAGCGCACGAAATTCGTCGCTTATTTGATCTACTCCGCTATGATATCCGCCTTTATTTATCCCATCTTCGGCGCCTGGGCGTGGGGCGGATTGTTTCAGGGAGGCGGATGGTTGGAAAATCTCGGCTTCATCGATTTCGCCGGATCAACGGTAGTTCACTCCGTCGGCGGCTGGGCGGCGCTCGCCATATGCATTTCCCTCGGACCGAGAATCGGAAAATACGATCATGTCGGCAAGCCCCAAGCTCTTCCAGGCCATAACATTCCCTTGGCGGCGATGGGCGTATTCATCCTCTGGCTAGGCTGGTTCGGCTTTAATCCCGGCAGCACCACAACCCAAGGCGGCGATCTAGCCGTAATCGCAGTAACGACGCATCTAGCCGCCTGTGCGGGCGCTTTTGGAGCTTTAATCACCGCCTGGATCAAATTCGGAAAGCCGGATGCAGGCATGACGCTGAACGGCGTTCTCGCCGGACTGGTAGGCATCACGGCGCCATGCGCCGACGTTAGTCCCCTCTCATCGATCGCCATAGGCTTTATTGCCGGTATCATTGTCGTCATCGCCGTTATAATGATCGAAAACATAGGCATCGACGACCCGGTGGGCGCCATCTCCGTTCATGGCGTTTGCGGCGTATGGGGCACGCTGGCGGCGGGATTGTTCGCCGAAGAAAAATTCAGCGGACACGCGGGATTGTTTTTTGGCGGCGGATTTCATCCCGTCATGGTACAGCTGATCGGAATCATCTCTTGCTTTTTATGGACGTTCATCACCAGTTTCGTCTTATTTCAAATTCTAAAAGCAACGGTCGGCTTGCGCGTCTCGCCGGAAGAGGAACTGGAAGGTCTGGATATCGGCGAACACGCAGGACACGCTTACTCCGATTTCGCCATCCAACGGTAAATAAAATCGGATAAAAAAAGAAGGAAAATCGTAATGGAGGCAATAAACCATCATGATTAAAATCGAAGCGATCATTCGTCCTCATAAATTAGACGACCTCAGAGTCGCCTTGGAAGAACTTGGAGTTACGGGAATGACGGTGAGCGAAGTCCGGGGATTCGGAAGGCAAAAAGGCCATCACGAACTCTATCGCGGCCGAGAATATACCGTAGCTTTTCAACCTAAAATCAAAGTGGAAATCGCCGTCAAAAAAGACCTGACGGAAAAAATCGTAGATGCGATTCGCCAGACTGTCGCTACGGGCCAGGTCGGCGACGGCAAAATCTTCATTTACAACATCGTGGACGCCGTGCGCATTCGCACCGGCGAAAGGGCGGAAGAAGCCTTATAGGCAGCGATTAGCGGCCAGTGATTAGAAACTCATGTTACGCGCGAAGGCCTTTTTCTTATGAATTTTTTTCCCCAATTCCTTACCCAAGATGGAGAGAGGTTAGGTGAAGGAAGATATTAATCGACTTAATCCCTCACCCTAATCCTCTCCCAGAGGGCGAGGGAATGGAAATGCGAAACATGAGTTCATAATCGCAATTTTCAGATCGCTAATAAAAGAAGAACGGCCCGGGGGATTCGATCAATCGCCGGGCCGTTCTTGTCTGTATTTGAGCATATTGCTCAGGTTTAATCAGTCTCATTGTATATTTTTATACGGTTCAAAAAGAAACCATAAAATCGTCATCGATCAAATCCCTTCACTCTATTGCAGTTAGGTAAATTTATCCTAGTTTGAAAGCATGGCATGTTTATTGTTGAACAATTTATATTGTTCACGATGGAACAGACGCTAAGAACATCCGGCGTCGTTTCATCCTTGCACTTTACAACACAATGGAGGATTCGATGATGAGTTGGACTCGGAGAGGTTTAATCTTAATGGCCGGTATGATGTTAGCCGGCGTCATTTCCTTGCCCGTCCTAGCGCAAGAAGCGGCGAAAATCGATTCCGGCGATACGGCGTGGATCATTACATCCACTTTGTTGGTCATGGTCATGACCGCGCCGGGTTTAGCCTTGTTTTATGGCGGTCTGGTCAATCAACGCAATGTATTGACAACGTTAATGCACAGTTTCTTTTGCTTATGCTTGGTTAGCGTTCAGTGGGTTGTTATCGGTTACACGTTATCATTCGGCGCTACGCAAGGCGGCGTTATAGGCGGCTTGGGACATCTTTTCTTCAACGGAGTGGGACCAGACGCCAATGGAACTATACCCCAACTCGTTTTCGCCATGTTCCAGTGCATGTTCGCCGTCATAACCGTGGGTTTGATTACCGGCGCTTATGCGGAACGCATCAGTTTTTCCGCCTTCGTCCTCTTCTCGCTCCTTTGGACGACATTGATCTACGATCCCTTGTGCCATTGGGTGTGGGGCGGGGGTTGGATGGGGCCGAAGGGTTTGAAAGCCCTTGATTTTGCAGGCGGAACCGTCGTTCATATCAGTTCCGGAGTTTCCGCATTGGTTACGATCCTCGTTATCGGTAAGCGGCACGGGTATCCTCATTCCATCACCCCGCCGCACAATTTACCCTTTACTCTGATCGGCGCTTCTTTGCTCTGGTTTGGATGGTTCGGATTTAATGCAGGCAGCGCCCTCGCCGCTAACGGGTTGGCGGGCCTTGCATTCTGCGTGACGAACACGGCGGCCGCCACAGCGGCTCTCACCTGGCTGCTGATCGAAAAAATATTCCACGGCAAGCCTACTATCCTGGGCGCCGCGACGGGGGCCGTCGCTGGATTGGTCGCCATTACTCCCGCCTCCGGTTTCGTCAGCGTCTGCTCTTCTCTATGGATCGGCGCCGGAGCGGGCATCGTCTGTTATATCGGAGTCAATACCATTAAAAAACGGTTTGGATACGACGATACGCTGGACGTATTCGGCGTACACGGCTTGGGTGGAACCTGGGGCGCCCTCGCCACGGGACTTTTCGCCAGCGAAGCCGCCGGTGGAACCAACGGATTGTTCTACGGCAATCCCACCCAACTCTGGCTGCAATTCGTGAGCGTCGCGGCGACCATCGCTTACGCCGGAATTGGAACATTCATTATTCTGAAAATTGTGGGTATGATTACTCCCTTAAGAGTGAAAGTGGAAGATGAAGTGGCGGGAATGGATCTGAGCCAACACGGCGAAGTGGCCTATAACTTCTTTTCTCCTGGCATGAGTCCAACCAGCCATTAAACTATCGAGATTGAAGGCTATTAGAAAAAAATAAATGGAGATGAAAATGATGAATAAAATCGAAGCCATCATTCGTCCTCACAAATTGGAAGACCTGCGCCTGGCGTTGGAAGAACTGGGTGTCGTAGGCATGACAGTCACGGAAGTACGGGGTTTCGGACGCCAGAAAGGACACCAGGAAATCTATCGCGGACGCGAATATACCATCGCCTTTCAACCCAAAGTAAAAGTCGAAATCGCCTGCAAATCGGAAATGACCGAGCGCGTCATCGATACGATTCGCAGCGCCGTGAATACCGGGCAGGTCGGCGACGGCAAAATCTTCGTCTACGATTTGAAAGACGCCATCCGTATCCGCACCGGCGAGCGATCCGAAGAAGCTTTGTAAAAAGAACTCCAATCGAAAGCAGGGTAAGACGCGTTTTCCTCATCATCAAAAACGAAAAAACAGCAAAAAGGGCGAAACGGCGTCTCGCCCTTTTTTCTTGTTCGATCTTAATCATGTTATGCTCAATGAAAAACGTAAAAAAGAATAATTGGGGGTGGCAAGGACAATTTTTTTTTGCCCTTGATCTTCCCTTCGACTTCTGGGTATAGATCAGCCCAATAGGCGAGAGATGAATATACGTAACATAGTTATTAATTGGAAACGTTAATACTCATACAAAAATGGCTCTAGGTTTCCGAAGAGGAAGGTCTTTTCAAACCTAGTTCCTTCATGACCAATTGCAGGTCTTCCCATATTTTTTCTTTTTCCTGTTTTTGTTTTTCAGGAGGCAAATGCAAGATATAGGAGGGATGAAAGGTGGGCATGAGTTTGACGCCTTGATATTCATGCCAATGGCCGCGCAGCCGCGAAATCGGCGCTTGGGTTTTGAGCAGGGTTTGGGCGGCGAATTTGCCCAAGGCGATGATGGCTTTCGGTTTGATGACGGCTAACTGCGCATGGAGAAACGGCTCGCAGGCGGCGATTTCGTCGGATTCGGGATTGCGGTTGCCGGGAGGGCGGCATTTGACGACGTTGCAGATGTAGACGTCCGAGCGTTTGACTCCCATGCCGTTTTCGATCATTTTCGTTAAAAGTTGCCCGGCGCGGCCAACAAAAGGGACTCCCTGCCGATCTTCATCCTCGCCGGGGCCTTCGCCGACGAAGACCAACGAGGCGGAGGGATTGCCTTGGCCGAAGACGACCTGGGTGCGGCCTTTGCAGAGTTTGCAGAGCTGGCAATCGGCCAGCGATTTTTTTTGCGCGTCAAGGAGTTCTTTCGGGGAAGCGGGATGAAGCGCTTTCTGCGCCTCGTCGGAGAGATATAGCGTTTTCACGCCTAGAGCGGAGAGTTGCTCCAGGAAGATTTGCGTGGCTTCGACGGGGGAGAGAGGCGCTGGATTCATTGTTTTATTAACTCATGCTACGCGCGAAGAAAAAAGAGGAAAATGGTTTACTTTCGTATTGAATCACGAACACGCGAAAGGTAAAAGAAAACCACGAAAAAAACATAAAAATCAAATAACGCTTAGGATCATGCCATAAAAGGATTTTTCCGTGAAATCCGAAAGAATCCGCGATATCCGTGATTCAAAAATTTCGTGGAATTCGCGCCTTTTTGCGGTTTCGTGATTCGAAAACGCAACGAAAAATAAAACCTATGCGCTGCGTTGGATCGGTTGCTCCAACTTGCGGGCGGGACGCCCGCGCTCCCAGGTTGCGTAATATGCGCTATTAAAAATTCATTATTCAGCATTGTTTCTAAGAATCTCGCATAAGGCTTCGTGCAAAATTCCATTGGAGGCGAGGGAATTTTTCATTGTCAATGCGCGGTCGCCGTCCAGGCTGGATATGCGGCCTCCGGCTTCTTCGATGATAGGGAAAAGGGGAGCCGTATCCCAAATATTCATTTTCGGTTCGTAGATGGCGTCGGCGCGGCCCGCGGCCACCAAAAGAAAGCCGTAGCAATCCGCATAGGTATATTGAACGCCGGTATCGCGCAGCAAGCGCAAGAGCGCTTTTTCTCCTTGATAACGCATAATCGCATTAGGCGGCTGCATCATGATGGAGGCTTTGGATACCTCGCGGGTTTGGGAGGCGCGGCATCGGTTTCCGTTGAGGAAGCAACCCTCGCCAGACAACGCCGCTATCGTATCGCCCAACACCGGGAAGCGCACCACGCCAAGCAGGCTTTTGCCGTCCCGTTCCAAGGCGATCATGCAGCCGAAGAGCGGCACGCCGCGCACGAAGGATTTGGTTCCGTCGATGGGATCGAGAATCCAGCGGAAGCCGGAATGGCCGTCTTTGACGCCGAATTCTTCGCCAAGGATGGCGTCGTCGGGAAAGCGCTTGCCGATTTCCGCCCGCAGAAATTCCTCGGCGGAACGGTCGGCGATGGTAACGGGGGAGTTATCGGGTTTGGAATCGACTTGTATCTCTTTTTGATAATATTGAAGGATAATCTTGCCCGCGTTTTCGGCCATTTCGATGGCGAAGGCTAGTAGTTCTTTCATAAAGGTTGCATCTCCTGGAATTTCGAACTAGCGAATAAGATATTGTCAGAATCAGGATATCCATGATGTACGGATTACTAGGATTTTTATCTTTTCTCCTGAAAATCCTGCTAATGCAGATCCTCCTGATTCCGATAATTTAAAAAGCAAAAATACATTGCGTTTGCCACTCATCCCTTGGCATCTGCAGGTTATGGAAAATAGCGATATATCTCTTTTCGGTGCAGGCAACGAACGAAAATTAAACAATCTCCCCTGTATCTTACACCAATTCGGTAATCTCCAACGCGAATGCGATAGGCATTATCTGATTTCGTTATTTTGACTAAGTTAGGAATATCCTTTATATCAATATATTGTGGGATTTTAAAAAAGGATAGGTTTTTGATTTTTTCATAAATTGGAGCGCCTCTTAAAGATTTAATATCTTTTAAAAAGGCGGGGTTGTATGATACTTTCATTCTTTTTCAAGTTCCCGCAATGCTTGATCGAGGGATAAGGGAATTTCATTTTTGGCTTCTTTCATCGCCCTCAACAGTCCTTCATCTTCCAGGGCTTCGATAAGAGTTAGATACTCTTCCCAATCGATAACGACCTTTACGATATGGCCTTTGGCGTCTGTTATGAATTCTTTGGCGTATGGATAAGCCATTTTCCATCCTCGCTTGAATCGAATAATGCCAAAACTCGGCTATCGCCGAAATTTTACTTCTCCGCCGGGCGGTTGGGAAGGTAATTCCATTTCACAGCCAATAGAGCGGCGCCTACGAAGGCAAAGATGACGAAGAGGTGGAAGATCGCGTCCCATCCGAAGGCTTCTTTTACGTAGGCGACGATGTATCCCGATAAAAGTTGTCCCGTCGATCCCACGCCGTTAATAAAGCCCGCCGCCGTGGCGGCGCCGCGCTGTGAGCCATCGTCCTGGGCGCCCGCGCCGGTCATCAGAGTATCCGGCCCATACGTCAGGAAGCCGATCAAAGAGATGCCGATGGCGTTGCCAAGAGGTCCAAAACCCGCCAGGGTAGGATGGAGGAAAAACGCGATTCCCAAACCAAACAAGAAGAGCGATCCGACGGGAAAGCGGCGCGAACCGAATAGTTTATCCGAGAGATAACCTGCGCTTACGGCGCCGGTGAAACCGATCAACTCGTAAACGGACGAAGTGTATCCCGCCGCCTGGCCGCTATAGCCTAGACGTTCCGTCATGTAGATGGGCAGCCAGAAAAGGAAGGCGTAGCGCGTCAATTTCAAAAAGAAATACATGATGGCGATTATCCACACGGTGGGTTTCGAAAGAACTTCGAGAAAAATATCCCAGGAAACCTGGTTTTGACTCGTCATCGCTGGCGTATTGGATGCGGCGGCTTGTTGGATATGTTCATCGTCTTCAGGGAAATCGGGTAAGCTCGCGTCCGAGGGTTTATTACGAGCGAATAAGACATAAACGAGCAGAATGACGGAGAGAAGTATTGCCGGAAACCAGAACCCCCTTCGCCATCCCCACGAAGCGAAAAAAGGCAGATCGTAGGCGAAATAGGTGGCGACGCCTGTGGCGATGAAGCCGCCCAAGACGTAATTCGTCCCCCACCAGGCCATGACCACGCCTCGTTCCTCCCGGCGGAACCACGTGGCCATGTTTTTCACCAAACCGGACCAACCCGTCGATTGTCCTATGCCGTTGAAGCAATTCAAAACAAGAAGAAGGGTAAAAAAAGTCCCGATAAATCCCATATAAATATTGGATGCGATAACAAGAAGCAAGCCTATTCCGACAATAAAGCGCGGTCCGAAGCGATCGGAGAGAACGCCGTTGATAAATTGGCCGATAGCGTAAAGCAGGCTGTAGCCGAAGATGATATTGGCGTATTGGAAATCGGTCAGCCCCATTTCCTTCAATTGGGGCGCAATGACGCCCAGGTTTTTGCGGCAAAGGTAAAAGCCCGCATAAGCGAGCCAAGTTACGATGAAGATGCGAATACGCCAATTCCTTTGTTCGCGGGTTAATACTTCGGCCATGTTTCAATCCACGCTCCCGTAAAGGGAGCGACTCCCAAGGTAAGTTCTATCTGCCGTTGAAAGAAAACAATTTAAAAAAAATATCCTCAAGCCATTTATATATCTATAAAACCATTTCAATATAATTTAAAAATAGAGCGTTGAATCACTCTACTATACTGCTCATTGAGGATCAAGCGTTTGCGCCAAGTTCGAGAAGAGCGGTGGGATTCTTAACGGAATTATAACCAAAACAGACTTTACGGATGATAAACGAGTGAAAAGTCGTTTGTTTATAAAAACAGAATTGGATTGGAGAGGAATAATTTTCTATTAAAGGATTATTGAATGCGCTTGGATTGGGGGACTTTTCATAATAGGATGTTCGTACATTCACTCCGTTTTTTGCCACGAACGGAGAATCTAGGCTTTTGACAAGGGAGGCGCTTGCGTGTTTACCGAGATCACTCGCTTTTCTTTTCCCACAACTATTATATTTGGACCGAGAGCTATTAAGTCGCTGCCGGAATGTCTTCAGGAAATCGGCGTTCGAAAACCACTTTTGGTTACGGATGCGGTATTGCTGAAGACGGAAGCCTTCGCAAAGACGGAGACGGCGTTGAAAGAGAAGGGCGTCCTTTTCGCACTTTTCTCCGATGTGCATCCCAATCCGCTGGAAGACGATGTGGAAAAAGCCGGTTCAATATTCAAGAGCGAGGGTTGCGACGGCGTCATCGGCCTAGGCGGGGGCAGCTCGCTGGACGCCGCCAAAGCCGTAACTGTGCGCGTCGCTTATGATGGGCCTCTAGCGAGGTACGAAGCGCAGGCGGGAGGGTATAAGCTCATCACGGGACCGCTGGCGCCAATTATCGCCATTCCCACGACGGCGGGAACCGGCAGCGAGGTGGGGCGCAGCGCCGTTATCACGATTCCGGAATTGGGACGGAAAATCGTTATTTTTAGCCCGCTGCTGTTGCCCAAACGCGCCATAGAAGACCCTGAGTTGACGGTCGGCCTGCCGCCGCACTTGACGGCGGCCACGGGAATGGATGCTTTTACCCACAACCTGGAATCGCTGGTGGCGCCTCTCTTTCATCCCCTCTGCGACGCTATTGCTGTGGGCGGATTGGAATTGATTATCCGCTATCTGGAACGGGCGGTGCGCGATGGGAGCGACATCGAAGCGCGCGGCTATATGATGATCGCCGCCAGCATGGGGGCGATTGCGTTTCAAAAGGATTTAGGAGCGGCTCATTCGTTGGCGCATCCTCTATCTACGGAATACGGCTTGAATCATGGCTTGGCTAACGCGGTTTGCCTGCCCGCCGTGATGCGCTTCAATAAGGAAGCGGCGGCGAAGGAATACGCCAAAACCGCCGGATTGTTTGGATTCAATACTTTTGGGATGCCGCCGCTGGAAGCTGCCGAACGGGCTATCGAAGCCGTCACCGATTTGAACCAGCGCATCGGTATTCCCGCCAGGTTGCGCGATTGCGGCGTTCCCGAAGAAGGGTTGCTGAATCTGGCAAAGAAGGCGTTTTTGGATTCCTGCCATCTCACCAATCCGCGAAAATGTACGGAAGAGGATTTGTTGGCGCTTTATCGCGAGAGTTGGTGATAATGACAATGATGAGTGATGAATGATGAATGATGAAAATGTTGGGTCAAACGACGCGATTCATCCTACGGATGGGTGGCAAGGGGAAATGTTGTTTTTGCCCTTGAATTGTAGAGGTAGAAAAATTTATGGGTTATGCGACCCGATTCATCCAGCGAAATTTCGATTGAAGCGCAAGATACCCATTAATAAATAGGACATTAACGCTATTTCTTATTATTCTTATTGCAGAAAAAGGATTCGACGATGAAAAAGTACGATCTATTCATCAATGGAAAATGGATTGCCGCCCAGTCGGGCGAGACGTTCGAAGTAATGAATCCGGCGATTACTCAGCCGATGGCTTTGGCCGCCAAGGGCGGACCGGAAGATGCCGCCGCCGCCGTCATGGCGGCGCGCAAGGCGTTCGACGAAGGTCCTTGGCCGCGTATGTTGGCATCCGAACGCGCCGCCGTCCTTTATAAACTATCCGCGCTGATTCGCGAGAATCTGGAGGAGATTGCGCGGGATGAGTCGCTCAATGTTGGAAAGCCCATCCGCGATTCGCGGGACGAAGTAGGCGCTGGAGCCTATTGCTTCGAATATTACGCGGGAGCGGTTACCAAGTTTTTCGGCGAGACCATTCCCGTATCCAAACAGGGTTTGGACTTTACCCTGCGCGTTCCCATCGGCGTGGCGGCGTGCATTGTACCGTGGAATTTTCCCTTTCCAATGGCCTGTTGGAAGGTCGCTCCGGCGTTGGCGGCGGGAAACGCCGTGGTCTTGAAGCCCGCGAGCTATACGCCGATTTCCGCCTTGCATCTGGCGCGGTTGGCGCAGGAAGCGGGATTTCCCGAAGGCGTATTCAATCTCATCACCGGCCCCGGCTCGACAACCGGTTCTGCGCTGGTCGCTCATCCCGGCGTGGACAAAATTTCCTTTACGGGAGAAACCGTAACCGGCCAGGAGATCATGAGAACAGCGGCGGAAGGCATCAAACGCGTTGCGCTGGAATTAGGCGGAAAATCGCCCAATATCGTCTTCGCCGACGCCGATGTGGAGAAGGCGGCGCGCAATTCCGTTCTCAGCGTTTTTGGTAATTGCGGGCAGGATTGCTGCGCCCGCAGCCGCGCCTTTGTGGAAAAATCCGTCTACGATCAATTCGTCGAAGCTTTTATCGATCAAACCAAGAAAACCGTCATCGGCGATCCGTTGGACGACGCCACGGAGATCGGGCCGATGGTTTCCATGAAGCAGCGGGAGACGGTGCGCGGCTATATCGAATTGGGCGTAAAGGAAGGGGCGACGCTGGCCTATGGCGGCGAGATTCTTTCCGAGGGCGCTTACGCCAAAGGCTCTTATATCCGTCCCGCCGTTTTCACGAATGCAGCGAACGATATGCGCATATCGCAAGAGGAGATATTCGGTCCGGTACTGAATGTGATACCCTTTACGGATGAGGACGAAATGATCCGGCAGGTCAACGGAACGCAATACGGCCTCTCCGGCTCCATCTGGACGAATAACATCAATCGGGCGCTGCGGACAGCCAAGCAGGTGCAATCCGGCGTTATGGGCGTCAATTGCAGTTCGAGCGTATTTATGGAAGCTCCATTCGGCGGCTTTAAGAAGAGCGGCATTGGCCGCGATTTGGGAATGCATGGCTTAGCTGCTTTCACCGAAGTGAAAAACGTCTTTATCTTTTTGGGATAAGCGGGGCGTAATTTGATTACTCCTCCCCCAAGTTTGGGGGAGGTTGGGAGGGGGTTTATTTAAGTCTATTAAAATCAACCCCCCTCTAACTCCCCCCAAACTTGGGGGGAGAATTTTAAAGCGGATTTATTCTATTTTGTTTGTGCCTCGGAAGTGTAAAATATGAATGGTCCTTTGAAGCTGGATGAGTTGCGAAAGCTGGTCAAAAACGGAGCCGTCGATACTATAGTAACCGTTTTTCCCGATCATTACGGACGGTTGATGGGAAAGCGGGTGACGGCGGCGCATTTCTTGGAGTATATCCTGCCGCAGGGTATGGAAGCCTGCAATTACCTGCTAAGCGTGGATATGGAGATGAATCCACTTTCCGGCTTCGAGATGGCGAGCTGGGGAAAAGGCTACGGCGATTTTCATGGCGTCGTTGATATGGCGACATTGCGGCTGATTCCGTGGTTGGAAGCGACGGCGTTGGTATTCGCCGACTTGGAATGGGAAGCGGGCGGGCCGGTGGTTCAATCGCCCCGCGCCATTTTGCGGCGGCAAATCGATCGGGCGAAACAAAAGGGACTGCATCCCATGATGGGATCGGAGCTGGAGTTTTATCTGTTTCGAGACAATGAGGATGGATGCGGATGTCATGGAGGAGAATCCCATTCGCCTTCCACGGATTACTTGATCGATTACCATATTCTGGGTACAACGCCGGATGAGGACGTTATTCGTCAAATCCGCAATGGCATGAACGGCGCGAATATTCCAGTGGAGTTCAGCAAAGGCGAATGGGGCAAAGGGCAGCATGAGATCAACCTGCTGTATGCGGACGCTTTGGAAATGGCGGACCGGCACGCCGTTTACAAGAACGGCGTAAAGGAAATCGCTTGGCTCAACGGCGCCCGCGCTACGTTTATGGCCAAACCGGAGGCGGGAGCCGCTGGTTCCAGTTTTCATCTGCATGTCAGCGTTTGCGACGAATCAGGTAAGAATAATTTATTCTGGGATAAACGGAAGAAAACTGGTTCTACCCTATTCCGCCAATTTTTGGGCGGCCTTTTGCGATATACGCAGGAATGTTTTCTTTTTTATGCTCCGACGGTGAATTCCTACAAACGTTATCTATCCAACTCCTTCGCTCCGACGAAAATCGCGTGGGGAGAGGATAACCGCACCACCGGCTTCCGCGTAATTGGACATGGCTCTTCCTACCGCATCGAGAACAGGATGCCAGGCGCCGATGCCAATCCCTACATGGCCTATGCCGCCGCTATCGCCGCTGGACTAGCGGGAATCGAGGAAGAACTCGATAGCGGAGATCCCTATAAGGGAAACGCCTATCAGGACGATTCTCTGGAAAGAGTTCCAATGGGATTGAAGGAGGCGGCAAACCATTTGGAGCAAAGCTGCATGGCCAGAACGGCTTTTGGCGACGAAGTCGTCGATCATTACGTCCGCTTAGCGCGATGGGAATGCCAAGCCTTCGACGAATCGGTGACGGACTGGGAACGGCGGCGGTATTTCGAACGCATCTAACCGAATTCAAACCAAATCAAAACCAAACCGGCATGGAGAGGATATAAAATTTAAATGAAAAAAAGAGATTAATTGTTAGAATATCGTTAGTTTTTTGTTAATAATTATATATAATTATTTAATCATAATTAAAAAGCGAAGGAGTTGTTTGATGACTGGAAGGCGAGCATTTACGTTGATTGAACTTCTGATTGTTGTGGCTATCATCGGCGTTTTGGCGGCCATTGCCGTGCCCAATTTTTTAAATGCACAAATGAGGGCGAGAATCGCGAAAGTTCAATCCGATCATAAATCGCTGGGAACAGCGTTGGAGATGTATTTGCTGGAGAACAATAGTTATCCCGGCGATCACGATTTGGATAACTATATGAACCAGGAATGCGGCCTGTTCAAACTCACTACGCCCATTTCTTATATGAGCGCCCTGCCGCACGATCCCTTCGTCAACCGCAAGATGCGCCTCTATATCAGTCAAACGGGCAACGCCTACGCCGCCGAGGGGCGGGACGATTACGAGATGGGGAGCGGATCTGACAATCAGGGAGCCAATCGCAAACACGCGTATAGTTTGATGAGCTACGGCCCCGATCTTCTCGACGACAACAGCAGCCACGATCCATTTCCTTTCTTTACGGATATGGATAGATACGATGCGACGAACGGCTTGAAATCAAGCGGCAATATTTTCACGTTCGGCGGCGATTACATGTCCGGCTGCATCGTTCTGGATTGGGGCAAGGATAGAATGGGATCCGCTTGCAATTGAATTATTTCGTCAAGTGAAATCGATAATCGTATAGCAGGATTGTAAGGCTATACGTTCGTACCTCTTTAAAAGACCGCTTTATAAACGGGATGTTTTAGATAAACCATGTCTATTGAGAGGAGGATCGGGATGCATAGAAAAAAATGAAGTCCAATCAACAAGCGTTTTTGGCCGCTGGGGAAAAAAGAAAAGAAAGGAAAATGAAATATGAAATTTAATAGAAATATGCTATTAATCGCGGTTTTATTCATCGTGGCGGCTCCAGCCTGTTTAGGGGATCCCGTCAATCCTCCCGCCGGTTTAAAACAAATCTTCTATGAAGATTTCGAATCGACAGCATCCGGGCAATTGCCCGCGGGTTGGACGCAAGTCGACTTTAACGATGCCGCCGCCGCTTCCGATCCTTTAGCCGCTTTCACGGTTTGGGGAGCCTTAACTTACGACGAACTCGCCGCTCAAGGCGACAACCGGGTTAATGTACCGGTCATAGACGGCAACAGTCTTTACCATGAATCCGACCGCATCGATCCATACCTAGAAGCGCATCTCTTCTCGCCGGTGCTCGATTTGAGCAAGTATAAGAACATCGTCTTGACTTTCAACAGCGCTTATATGCAAAACCAGGATAACATTGGCGCCGTGGAATACAACGTAGACGGAGGTTCCATGTCCGCTGCGGGCGAAGTCAAGGGCAAGTGGCTGCCGATCGTCTATATGTTGGACGATAAAGGTCAAACGGCGGACGTAAAATACAATGCGGACGGCTCTATCGACGGCAACTCCACATTCGCTGGCATCGCCGACGGCACTTCTTTCGCCTATGGCGATTTGACGCTGGCCGCGCAGTCGAGCATGACTTTCAGCGATATGGCGCCGTTCATCTCCGGACGCATCAATGATGATAATGCGGAGAGTAAACGATCCGAGCAGTACAGGCTGGAAATGGCCGACAATCAATCCCAAGTCGTTATCAGCTGGTTGAACATGGGCACGGGAAGCTGGTTCTGGGCTATTGACGACGTCGCCATTTGGGGTATTGAAAGCGCGGATGCAAGCGAATGGCCGATCTTCTTCGAAGATTTTGAATCGACGCCTTCCGGGCAATTACCCTCGGGCTGGACGCAAGTCAACTTTAACGATGCCGCCGCCGCTTCCGATCCTTTAGCCGCGTTCACGGTTTGGGGAGCCGTAACTTACGACGAACTCGCCGCTCAGGGCGACAATCGGGTTAATGTGCCGATAATAAACGGCAATAGCCTTTACCATGAATCCGACCGCATCGATCCCTACGTAGAAGCGCATCTTTTCTCGCCAGTGCTCGACCTGAGCAATATTAAGAATGTGGAGCTGACTTTCAACAGTTCCTATATTCAGAACCAGGATAATATCGGCGCAGTGGAATATAACGTTGATGGTGGTTCCTTATCCGCTTCGGGCGAGGTAACAGGCAAGTGGCTGCCGATCGTCTATATGTTGGACGATAAAACCAAAACGGCGGACGTGAAATACAACGCGGACGGTTCTATCGACGGCGACGCAACGTTCTCAGGGATCGCCGACGGCACTTCTTTCGCCTATGGCGATTTGACGCTGGCGGCGCAGTCGGGCATGTCTTTCAGCGAAATGGCGCCGTACATATCCGGACGCATTAATGATGACAATGTGGAAAGCAAACGATCCGAAAGATACCGGCTGGAAAAGGCCGACAATCAATCGAAAGTCGTTATTAGCTGGTTGAATATGGGCACGGGAAGCTGGTTCTGGGCTATTGACGAAGTCGCTATTTGGGGTATTGTCAGCACCGATGTCAGCGAATGGCCGTTGTATTAGTAAGCTTCGATTCTTGTTGGTTTCGTTGTTAAAAGAAATAAATAAAAAGTTAAGGATCAATTTACAACTCTGTTCGTTAACCTCGACGAACAGAGTTTTTTTTACGTTTTTTTATGTGGTTATCGCGTTTCCTTCGCATTCTATTGGACGCCTTTCCTCGTTACGGTATACTAAATCGTGTAACTATTAGGAAACTTTCCCTCGATTGATGACGATAAGAAATGCGATTTCTCGACAAGTAAACGAACATACTGAGGAGGAAATACCATGATTCTCACCGCTGAAGTGACCGAACAAGGAGTGTTGCGCGTTAAATCTCCGGCGCTTAAACCAGGGGACGAGGTTATTTTGGAGATGCGCGAAGCGGAAATTCGCCATACGGGCAAAGGAAGATGGTCCGACATCAAGAAAGCACTCGCGAAAGCCAACGCTCTGGATTTTCCGCGGCGTAGCCATGAAGAGATTCTTCGCGACCTTCGCGAACTGCGAGGGTAAACGGATGAAGATCGCCTATGTGGATTCCGCGGTATGGATCGCCCAATGCGAAGGGAAGGAAGCATATCAGCAAATTGTTGACGAGAAAATCGCTTCGTTGGAGAACGATGAGTGGATGCTTGCCTTTTCCGATTTGGTTTTTCTTGAGGTTCTTCTAAAACCGCATCGCCAAGAACGGTTAGACCTTATTGAAGTCTATGATAATGCCTTTGCGCAAGCTTTATGGCTTCCCGCATCTGAATCCGTTTTTAGAGATGCATTCGACATTGCGCATGCCGATAATCTTAAAACCGTCGATGCCATTCACATTGCCATCGCCGTCAAGCATAAATGCGAACTCTTCGTAACCACCGATCCGGATTTTCGCAACCTCCAGAGCCTTCCTCTCCAGTGGATTGATTTGAGCCAGGCCTTGCCAAAGTAAATTTCCATTTACAAATCAGTATGATCGGGGCGCTTCCGATGGGAGCGCTCCGTTTTCTTGAAAAAGGGCTGGGCGGGGTTTCATTCGCCTGCAAAATTCTCTATAGTGCAATGCCAAGAGGAAAGTTTCATGACGGTTTTCTATTCTCCCGATGAGGCGGGTTGAGGCGCAGATGGCTAGAGAAACCATTGCATTTTCTTCAGGATTGATGAAGGCTCTTTATCCTGAATTATGCGAAGATATTTTAAGCGCAGGGTATTTTTCCGGCGAGGAAAAAGGTTGGGATGCGGCGCCGATCGAATCGCTGCCTGAAGAGCCGTCCTCGCTGGAAGAAAAAATTCGCGGGATGGCTTCCCTGCCCATGAGAACGATTGCGCCGCGTTCGGATAAGCCGGTCGTCGTTATTCTGGCGGGGGGAAAAGGCTCGCGCATGGGCGAGGGAATTCAACAAAAAGTACTTAGTCCCATCGGCGGCCATCCGGCGTTGCGGCTGGCGATGGAAACCTACCGGTCGTTTGGATTGAAGGATTTTATCCTTATCGTGGGAGTGGGATACAAGGATGTTTTGCGCTGCATCGGCGCGGAAGATGGCGTAACGTATTTATATCAGGACGCGCCCTTGGGTACGGGGCACGCCTGCCGTTTGGCGTCGCGTTATTTGAAGTTTATGGACTATGAAGGCGACGTCGTCGTAACGATGGGGGATAAATATGTCACAGCGCACGGATTGCAGCGACTATTGGAGAATCATCAGGCGCGGCGTCCCGATTTGACGTTGACGACCGCCTCTAAGTCGGCGTGGCCGGACTCAGGGCGGGTGGCATTGGGTGAATCGGGTGGTGTATGCGCCATCGTAGAAAAGCCGGATATCGTGTTGAAGCGGCTGATTTACGATTTTGTACATTGGCCTTCCGATCCGGTCCCAGCGAAGGCGTTTTGGGAACGAGCGTTATCCTATTGGCCGCGTCCGCAAAAATTGCGCAAAATTCTGGGCGCATTCGGCGATGTTTTGGAGACGGAAGAATGGATTTCCAAAGAGAAGGGAAGACGTTTGCTGCGGGATTGCGATCCTTATTTTTCCATATCGGAAACAATGAAACTATTAGGATCGGAAATCGAAGAACGCTGCGAAGAGGTCAATCTTTCTCTCTATATCTTTCAATCCCGCGCTTTGTACGAATCCACGGAAAAATTGGAGCCGAATAACGCGCAGGGGGAACTCTATCTCACGGACGCCGCCCATTACCTGGTTTCGCAAAACCACGACAGCGGCTATCGCGTCGTAACGTCACGGATGCCCGACGATTACGACGTGATGGGCTTCAACACGGTGGAGGAATTGGCGCGCATCGAAGGACGGGCGAGAAGAGATTCTACTGCATCTCAAGCCGAAAACGAATAAATCGTTCCATCCGCCGCAGGGACGATGAGCCGTCCCGATGGATCGAACGCGGGCCGCGCTTCGATGCTCCGATCTGTCTCGAATACGATGGCGCCCACGCCCTGCGGGGATATGGCGTGCACGCAGCTAGCGACGTCTCCCACGAAAATATTGCCCTCCGCGTCGCATACCGGCCCGCTCAAAAGATAATCCGCCCCCGTATCGTAGCGATAGCGGCGCTCTCCGCCGTTATCGAAATTGTGAATCACTCCGCGCATATCGGCTACGGTTATTCCTCCATCCGGCAGGATAGCCGGAGGGGCCGTAATCCGGCCTTGAAACGGCAGGCGGACTTGTTCTTTTCCCGTCTCCAGCGAGAGGCTCCGCAGCATGGAATCGCGGCCGGAAAGGGTAACAAACCAGACGGTTTTGCGTTCGTCGTCGATGACGGGAGCGGCGGCGACGGAATGGATTGTTGCGGATTGGTCCATGATTTCATCGAAGAAAAGGGAGGATTCCTTACCGGTTTGAGGCTCGACGCGGACCAGCCGGGTTCCATTGGGGCCGGATTGCGACCATTCCGCGCGCAGAGAATATATGGCGCCGCTGGCGTCGGTGGAAGCGGCGGAATAGGGATTCGTCCCCGCGTTCCAGGAAAAGCGCTCTTGTCCATTTTGCGCGTCGAGAGCGGCAAAGCGCTTGCCCCAGCTGCTGGCGATCAGCAAAGAAAACTGAGGAAGCAGCAACAGATCGGAAAGGATGCGCGGATCGTCGGGGCTGGGAATCTGGACATTCCAAATTTCATCGCCGCCAGCGGCGTTCAGCGCGTAGACGCGGCCTGACGTCGTCGCGGTGTAAAGAACGCCATCGCCCACGGCGGGCGTAGCGAAGATGCCGGCGTCCAGCCGTTTTTCCCAGAGCGGCTTGTCTTCCGGCGGGAATGCCAACACAAGACCGGTCATATCGGCGATGAACATAACTCCGTCGTCGGAAAAAACGGGCGAAGCCTTAATGCGCCCCTCGGCGCGGCGTTGTCCAGCGGCTTTAGGCGCGAGGGTGAATGCGCAAGCGGCGCGTCCGGCGCGGCTGTTGTTCCCGCCCATTGTATGCCATGCGCTGGTGATTTTGCCGTCTGTCATGATTTATATCCTCGATGAAATCCTGCGACTGTGAGACTATGGGACTTGGGGACAGGGAGACTGGGGGATTTGCCGTCCCGTCGCCTCCAGTGGGGATCTCTTCGCTCGACCCTCTCTACGCCTATCGTCTCTTAGTCTCCCAGTCTCCCTATCTCTTTTTTTATCAATAACGATGGGTCAAAAAAACACGACCCATCCTACTTTTCTAGCCGCTTATCCTTAGTTTTTAAGATTATACCAATCCCGCAAGGCTTCGAATTGCTTGCGCGTTACGGTAAAAACAGAGCCATGGCGGGGCTGCGGCGGGAATTTCACTTTGGCGTCGGCGTTTGTCCAATTCTGCAAATCGTCCGATTCTTCCGCGCCCCAACGATCGTCCATAAAGCAATCGTAAAACAGCAGCCATTTTCCTCCCGCCCGGAACAACGCCGGGCCTTCCGTCAGGTGCGGCGTAATCAATCCGCCTTGAGGTTGGTAGGGGCCATCGAGGTTGCCGCTCACAGCCAGGCGCATGGCTTTGTTGTCCGTCCCATGCTTGTTTTCGCCGCGCTCGTCTTTATAGATCATATAATATGCGCCGTTGAAAAATTCGATGGTCGCGTCGATAACAGTGTAGCCAGGATCGAAAAGCATACGCGGCGGGGAGATAGTTTTAAAATCCTTGGTTCGGCACGACCAGATGCGTTGATGGTTGTTCTCTTCCGTTACGGACGACCAGTAAATGAGAAACGATCCTTCCTTGTCGTCATAGAAAAATTCCGGCGCCCAGCAATTGTGCACGGTCTTTACGCCTTCCATCACGGGCAACAAACGTTGCTCTTCCCAATGGATCAAATCTTTGGATCGCGCGGCGAGAATCATGGACGATTTCCAACTATTCGTGCAAACGAAATAGAAGGCGCCGTCCAGCCCGCGGCGGATAAAGGGATCGCGCACCGATTTATTGCCGATTTCCGCCCGCAGCAGCGGTTTTTCGTCGTTGAAGGCGGTCCAATCGCAGCCGTCGAAACTATAAGCCATATACAGAGATTCGTCGGCGGTTCGAAAATAACTCATCAAAAAGACCGAATCGTCTGCAACGCTACCGGCGGCGATTGCGCAAAACAAACATAGAGAACTTATTGCGCCAAACATCTCAACCTCCCTATTCTTTCTTGGCGATAAACGTAAACGCTCCGGTATTATGGAGTTTTCGCGATTCTTCATTAAGATTCGGCGAATAGAGGCGGCCTATCCGCCACCAACATTGCGAAATCCATTCTACGGGAAGAATCATCGTTCGGGATAGAGCCGCTGGAAATTTGGGGAAGAGCGACATCTTCGCCTGCGCGGCGAGTCCCGTCCATTGCAGGCTGGGCGCGATCCATTGGACTTTGAATCCTCCCATCGTCAGCGAATTGTAAACGCCATAATGCGTATGATGATAAAAACTAAACGCATGGTACGGTTCTAGAAAAGAAACTGTGCCGATGAATAGGCCGCCGGGTTTCAAGATGCGATGCGTCTCCCTCATCATAAGAAAAGGAAAGCGGATATGCTCCAACACGGCGATGGATAGAACGAATTCGAAACTATTCTCGCAGAAAGGCAGCGCGTGGGCGTCGCCTAATAGCGGCGCTCGTTCGTCGCAATAATCCAGCCCAGCGTAGACGAATCCCGCTTGCTCGCAGACGCTGCGGTGGATGGCGTCGCCGCAGCCCAGGTCTAACGCCAGCGCCTCTTTTCCCTTCGCTTTGGGAAAATGGCTTAGCATTTCCGCGCTTAAATGATGGGGTACGGGGACGCCGGCGAAATCGACTTCGGGATTTGGTTTTAGGGTCAGCGGCCGGATCAGGGCGCCGGCTTCTTCCAAAGGGGGGAAGGGCATTTCAAATTCGAACGCGGCTTTTTTCATTCGCGATAAACGCAGATCGAGCGGTCCCGCTGAGGCCTTGGAATAAACGGCGCCGCACCCCGCGCAACGCGCCGCTTGTTCCTCGCGCTTCAATGAATCTCCGCAATGAGGACAAGCCAATACGCTCCATAGCGCATCCGGCAACGAGTGAATTCCTGGCATAGTTGTTCCTTTTTTCCAGCGCTTCTCGAAACATCATCCCTTTGAGACGGGATCGTTGTCCACTTCGGCGTGAATTTCTTTTAGTTGCGATAACATCTCTTTGAGTTTTTGCGGATGCTTATCAACCAAATTAAGGGATTCCGGCAGATCGTTTTTGAGGTTATAGAGTTCTATTTTTTCGAATTTCAGGTCGGACAAAATTTTCCAATCGCCTTGCCGCAGGGCGATTTTCGATTCCGTCAAAGCGTTATCGTAGCGCCAGTATAAGGGACGCTGGCGATGGATGCTTTTATTATGAAAAATCGGCGCGATGCTGGCGCCGTCGATGATGCGGTCCGTTGGCGGCTCGATTCCCGCGATTTCGCAGAGCGTGGGCAGGACGTCGGTTCCATTCACCGGCTCGGAACAGACGGCGGCGGATTGGCTTTTGCCCGGCCAGCGTATGATGCCCGGAATGCGATAGCCGCCCTCATGCATATGCAGTTTCATTCCTCGAAGCGCGCCGGGAGAGCCATGCGAATAAAGCGCCGTTTTATAACGCATATAGGTTTCCGGGCCGTTGTCGCTGGCGAACATGACGAAGGTATTGTCGCGCAGGTTCATCTCGTCCAGCGCTTTCAATAGCCGTCCGGCTTCATGATCCATCTGGCTGACGTTGCCGTAATAGATCGCTTCGTTTTCGTCTTTCACCGAAGCGTACATCTCTTGAAATTCGTCGGCGGTGGCGATCGGCTCGTGCGGCGAATGGAACCAGACGAATAAGGCGAAGGGACGATCCTTTACTCGGCGCAGGAAGCGCAGGCTCTCGTCTACGATAATGGCGCTGGAAAAGCCTTCGCGCTTGCCTTCCGGTTGTCCATTGCGCAGAAAATTGATGGGATCGCGATGCGAGGGGATGGCGTTGTTTTGGGTGGAGAGCCATTCGTCGAAGCCGTGATCTCCCGGCGAGGGTTCGGAACCGTTCATGACGCTGTTCAAATGCCATTTGCCGATATGCGCCGTCGCATAACCGGACGCCTTGAGCAGCGATGCGATGGTAATTTCTTCGCGTTTCAGATAAACGCCGGATTTTGGCGGGATCCAATCCATGATGCGGCAGCGAGTGGGCGTTCGTCCCGTCATGATGCCCGCCCGCGAAGGAGAGCAAACCGGCGCGGCGGCGTAGCCATCGGTCAACTTGATCCCTTCTTGCGCCAGCGCGTCCAGGCAGGGCGTCTGGATGATGGGATGGCCGCAGCAGCTCAAATCGCCATAGCCGAGATCGTCGCAGAGAATATAAACGATGTTGGGCTTCGTTGTAGTCTTTGCTTCCCCCAATGCTTCAGCCCATCCCGGCGCGCTCAACGCCGCTGCGCCCAGAATCGATTGCGATAAAAAATCCCGGCGCGAGATCATGGTTTTCCTCATGAATTGTGCTCGCTTCCATTCACTTCCAAAACCAACATAGTAACGTCGTCATGCTCCAACGAGCCGGACGTATGCCGCAGCAAATCGGCCAGCACGGCGTTCTTGATTTCATGAATCGCCGCATTCTCCATCGAATTCAGTAATGCCAACAGGCGATCTTTGCCGTATAGGTTATGATCCGCGTCCGGCGCTTCGATTACGCCGTCCGTATAGAGAAATACGCGGTCGCCTTTTTCCAACGGCGTTTCGTTTTGATCGTAATAGGTTTCCCGCTTGATTCCCAACGGCAGATTATTCATGCCGGGCGTCGTCTTCAATTCGATGGGACTCCACGAGGATTCATAACGGCGCTTGACGAACAAGGGAGGATGTCCGGCGTAGGAGAAATAGAGATGATGGTTGCCGGTATAAAACGCCACGACGGCGGCGGTCGTCATGGCTTCCAAACCGCGCCCCTGCAACTTGTCGTTCAGTTCCGAGAGGACGCCGTTGCCTTCCAGGTTGCTCATCCTCTTGACGAGGGATTCGTACACCCAAGCGCTAATTTCGCTCACGTCTTCGCCATGCCCTACGACGTCCGCCACGGCGATGCGGGTCAATTTGTCTTTTCCACAGACGCTGAAATAGTAAATATCTCCGCCCTTGCCGCCGGCGCAAGATCGCGAATAGAGGCTAGCCGATAGGGAATGGGCGGCGATATCGAAATCGGCGTTCTGAATGCCGCCCCATATGGTTGCGCAGCCTATGTTACGCTTAACGATATTATCCATAAAAACCTTTCTCCGACGGAAAAAACATATGTCCGTTCGAATAGAAAAGAGATTTTACTCTAAATCGTTCGTTTTTGGATGGAGCAGCGATGCTTTTTCGCTAGAGGGATTTTTTATTGTCTGAATCAGAATGGCCAGGATTTGCAGGATTATAAGGGGAAAAAGTTAAATCATCTTTGTTATTCTTTTCAACCTGCATATCATGATTCGGACAATTCATCGATCTCCGAAAACGATTTGACAAAAAAACAAAAGAAATTCAATCGAGAGGAACTGTTGTTTTTGGCGTATTCTTTATAAGCATCGCAATGAGAATCGCGGCGCTCCAAGGGCCGATGGCTCCTAAAAAGAAAACGATTCCAAATCCCCATAATGCGGCGGCCTGCCCTAAGAGAAACGAGTTGATCGCATTGCCCGCATCCATTACGCCTGTGACCAACGCCACCGCCCGGCCTCGGTGGGATTTAGGCGCAAGGGCGTAACCCAACGAAGTGATGGCGGGAAAGGCAATGCCATGTCCCGCTCCGCAAAACGCCCCCGCGGCGATAATCCCGCGCAATGTCCAACTGAAATGCAAGATCAACAGTCCCGTTCCATACGACATAAAAGCCGGAAGCAGTACTCGCCTCAATCCGAAACGGTCGCCCCATTTTCCGCCGACGATCCGGATGAATACTCCGCTCAGCGAATAAAAAGTGAAGAACAAGCCGAAATGGGATATCCCTCTCCCCTTCGCCAATGGCGCCAAAAAGGAAGCCATCGTGGAATAGGAAACGGCGAGGGCGAGCGCAAAAACGGCGGCATGCCAAAATCCCGGCGAACGCAATAGCTGCGCCATGCCCCGCCAATCGAAATCGCCCGTCAAGGGAATCTGGGCGGGGTGGCGAATCGAAAGAACAAGAAGCAGCGCTATGGCCCCAACGGCGATCAACATCAAGAAAAAGCCCGAAAATCCGAAACGGGAAAGGACGATTTCGCCGGTATAGGGACCGACGGAATTCGAAGCCAGGCCGGATAAGGCGTACATGGATATCGCTTCGAACCGGCGCCCTTTCGGCGCCGCCTGCGCCGCGAGAGTAAAGAAGGCGGACATGTGGGCTCCCCAGCCAAATCCCTGCACCAGGCGAAGCATCCATACCCAGGGAACCAAGCCGCAATCGAGCAGCATATAAAAACCCAACGAGGAGACTTCCATGCAAACGCAGGAGAGCAGCAAAACAGGCTTGACGCCGAAACGGTCGATCAGCGAGCCGATCCACGGACGCCCGATCACGCCTGCGATTGGGACGCACGCCATAAACATCCCCAGGGTCGCTGGTCCTCCTCCCGCATGGTCTACATAGAGAGGAAAAAGGGCGTTGTTCGTAATCAAAAATCCCAAGATAAAGTTATAAACGAACGCGATGAAAAAGGCGGGCGTATAAAGGCGATCGGACGGTTGGACGCCATCCTCTTTGGCCGCAATGCGAATCCTATCCAAAATCGGCTCCCTTGTCGAATGTCTCTTTTAAGTGAATGAAATCCATTGTTACTATTAGGGTCTACGCTTGTACCATATATCCAAGTAGTTGCGGTTACGCATAATTTGGCGGGGATGGAGAAGGGAGGAGAGAACAAAACGGGCGAATTCGCAGCGTGTGAATTGCCGCATCTTCCTCGGCGACGTCGCCGCCGTTTCGCGCAGGATGACGACCTTGCCCCAGCGTTTCAGCTTTTTCGCCAGCGTTATTTCTTCGGATATAAAATACGCTTCGTCGAATCCGCCAATCTTTTCGAAGACCTCTCGCCGTACGAAAAAAAAGGAACCGGAGGGGATGCGAAAAATCCTTGAAACGATCACCCAACTTTTCATACCCAGATTCGCCAAAAAATCGCAGACCGGCTCGCTCCAAATCAATCGAGAGCCGCCGCCTGCGACGCCTTTCTCTATTGCGCGCTTCAATCCTTCCATCAAACGGCGATCAACCAGCGTATCCGCGTCCAAGAAGAGAATATATTCTCCTCTCGCCGCCGCCGCGCCGATGTTGCGCGTCGCCCCGATATTGCGCTTGCCGGAGGGGACGATTGTTGCGCCCAACGCTTCGGCGATTTCCGCCGTCCCATCCGTCGAGGCGTCATCGGCGACGATCAATTCATACGGTTCCCATTCCGCTTGTTTCAACGCTTCGCGCAAAGCCAATATCGTTCGTTCGATATTCTGGATTTCGTTGTAGGCGGGTATGACGATGGATAACAACATGGTTCGTACCGGATTAGTACTGAATTAATCAAGGGCAACAAAAACATTTGCCATTGCCACCCCCGATTTTCTTCTCTTGTTTTGAGGATTCATCAAGGGCAAAAAACATTTGCCCTTGCCACCCCGATTAGGGTTTCGTCTTGAATCGCAGACCCGGCCATTTTCCGGATTCGACCGCTTCCCAATAGTCTTTTTTTACCTGATCGTAAAGGCCGTACAATCCCCGCGCATCGGCGTCGCGGTCAATTTCGATCTCCACATTTGGTTTGGGGATCGTGCGTTCCGCTAGAACCTGCGCGGCGAATTGGCGGATGACGCGAGTGGCGGGACGGTCGGTTCCATCGGGATTGATGATTCCAAAATCCGAATTTTCTCCGACGCGGAAGCCGCCGGGATACCACCACCAGACGACGCCGTTGGAATAGGAGTTTAAAACCATTTTGTAGAAATCGGCAAAGTATTTTCCTTGAAATTCCAATGGTTCCGGATCGGTTTGCATTTTTTGATTGTCCCACGCCTGTACGCCAGCTTCGGCCCAGATGACGGGTTTTCCCGGAGCGCAGCAGCGGGCGTAACTTACGGTGAATTGCCCCGGTTTAACGCGCTCCCAATCGCCGATGCGCCCATAGCCTTCCGGCGCCATGAAATCCATGCAAATGGCTACTCCCGGAAAATCGTAAGGCATGTTCTTGTCGCCCAGGAATGTGGGATCGCCCGTAACCGTCATCCGGAAACTTATGAGATGGTTGGGATCGAGCGCGCGGATGCGATCGGCCGCCGCCTTGTATTTAAACTGAATCAATTCATCGGCGAAACGCCGGTAATCCGCGATCATTTTTCGGTGCGGTCCATCCTGGCCGAGAAGCCGAGCGGAGGGAGATGTCAAATTGCCGTCGATTTTCGGGGCAGGAAATTCCCAGGCTTTTTCCGCCGCTTCGAGGGCGCCGTATTTCCTGGCGATCCACAGCCGCCAATCCGGATCGTATTTCCGCCGCTGCTCCTCCGTTCCGAAAAAGGGCTCCCAGGCGATGTCGTAGGCGTAGATGGCGTCGCATTCCCATAGCCGGTTGAAGCGGATCATCTCTTCCCACCACTCCAGGTTATAATCCATCGGCGAACCGGGGCGGAGGGAGAGGTTGACTTTCAAGCCCAGGTTGTCGCAGCGGCGAAGAATATCCAGCAGATTGTCGGCGTAGAGGGATTGATAATAAAGAAAAATCGAGATGCTGTTGAAGCCCATATCGCGGCATCGTTCCAAATCGCGCTGAATGAATTCCGGATCGTACGAGCGGCTTCCCAGCCATTGTTCGTAATAGGGACCGTCTTCCGCCGCGATTCCCGTGGAGGGCATATAATTCACGCCATGAACATACCATTTCTTCCCGTCGAGATAAAAATCGCCTTTATGCGCCGAGACGAACCGTTGCAGCGTCTCCGATTTCGGGCGGTAGACGAAGAGATCGTGTTCGATCTCGTCCAAAAGGCTATCGCCATGAAACAGCCTTACAGTCAGTTCGAAATCGCCGTCGCGCTTCGGCAAACGGACGGTATGGCTTGCGCTGAAAATCGCTCCCGCCGGAATATCGATGGATTGGATGATGCGTTTGACCGGCCTTTTATCCCCTTTGATCTTCAGTTCGAAGCGCAAGGTCAAATCCTTCGCGTCCTGGGCCGAAAGGTTCGCCGCGCGCGCGCCTATGACGACGGGCCGCCCTCGGCGATAGGTGAAAAATTCCGATCCTGCCTCCTCGAAAAAAATCCCGTTCGCCATGCGATTGATGGAGGACGTTATTGATTGCAATACGGCATCTTCCTGATGCCAATCCGGATCGTTTATGGAATAGGAAGCGCGAATACTGAACCGATTCGGCTTCTGGAAATCGACAAACATCGATGCGGGCGCTCCCCGCCATTCTCTCCGCGATCCAATGGCGTCCAAAAGCGGAATCCAACGCCAGCCGCGCTTCTTGTTGAATCCTTTTCCAGTCGGCCGGGGATGGTGGGCGCTCATGGAAGCGGGCAGGGGCAGGGACATTTCTTCCAGGCTTACCAGCTCGCGGCGCATCAACTGCGCTGCCTCCGTAATAGGATAAAATTTGTAGGAGGGCGATAGACCTTCGATGGGGGGAGGCGTATGGCTTGCCAACGGCTTGTCCCCAAGGGGATTGTACGCCGTTCCTATCTCGTCGATAAAAAATTCGTATTCGCCGCCGCGGGAGCCGGTATGCGTCCACGCCGCTCCAATCTTCAAACGAACGGCGTTTTGCGGTTGGAAAACGTCTCCCGGTTTTCCCCGTTCCGGCGTAGATTGCCAATAATGGAAATCGCTCGGCGCCAGAACCACCTTCCGCCATTCATCGGCAACGGGAAAGACCGCGATCCATCGCGAGCCGTCTCGCTCCACCCATTCCAGGTTCAGCGCGCGGGTCTCTTTCGTTCCCTTGACGTAAAAAACAGTGAGCGATTCGCCGTAAAGAAAAGGATTCGTCACGAGGGGAGAGGCAAGACCGTCCCAACCCGCCATATTCTCGATGCGCACATGAAGCCCGTTGCCTTCTATTCCTTCGGCGAGTTCTTTCGCAAAGGGCGAGTCCGGCGTATTGGTATTTCTCTCCCACTGATTCAAATCTTCCTCTTCGAAGTTGAAAAGCATACGTTCGGCGGAAGCTTTGGAAAGGCGCTCGCGCCAAGAACTTTCCGAAAACCATTGCCCGCCATTGTTCCACAGCCAATCGGAGAACGCGGGAGCGCCAAGCGCGAAGACGTCGCCGCCTTGCGCAATATAATTTTCGATAATATCCACGCTTTGCGCAGGCAGCGATCCCGCCGAGGGCAAAACGAGCAGATCGAAGTTCGCGGCGTTTACAACGGAGGAATTCAATAACTCCCTGACGCCGATCGTCCGCAAGCCATATCCTTTATCTAGCAGGAGGGAAGCCAGATGAAGCGCAATCTCCGGGTGATGATTCGGCAGATCGTCCAGAAGAATGGCGATCCGATAATCGTCCCGCGACGCCCCATCCGCCGTCAAACCGCCGATCAACGCCAGCGAGAGAAAAAACGATCGGATTCTTTTCATTCTTGCAACCCTCTTCTATCTTTCCCAAAAAACGCATCCATCCTATAACATTCCAAAGCGTGTATATCATACCGCATCTCAAAGAAAATGTTGAGTATCCGCTTCCAGCGCGAGTCCTTGAGATTCGTTTTCATATAGAAAAAAATGAAGCTATATTATATGGACAGAAATACGCGAAATCGATTGAATCCGGGAGAGGATTAAAAGCCTTAAGGAGATGTTCTCATGTCCGAAAAAATGGAATTAATGCACGGCAGCGGGAATATTTATCGGGATTTCAATCGGCCCGATGCGGATGTTCGTCAAACCAAAGCGCTTCTAGCCGCAGCGATCATAGACGTTTTGGAAACGCAAAACCTTTCCGCAAGAAAGGCCGCTAGATTAACGGGGATCGATCATAGCGAGTTTGTTCGTATACGCAAGCCGGATCTCAAGCGATTCACGATCGATCGGCTAATTGCAATCCTGAACAAGTTGGATCGGAAAGTCGACATAACCATCGCGGTAGAAGCGCGTTCGCAAAATAATCGTGAGGCATCGGCGCCTGCATAAAAGGGAAACGGCGTTCCTCTCATAAGAGAATTCCGCAAAAAGTTATTCAAACATTTTCGTTATTGGATTATTCTTACAAACGCCAATTCAAGAGGAACGCCGCGGCGGACATTCCCTGCGACGGCTTGTTAGCCGCGAACCACTGGCCGCTGTTTTTTGAATTAATGAACTTTGGAGGATTTTCGGCTGCCGGGCAAGCGAATCAATCGCGCCCAAAAGCCTTCTCTTTTCTCTTCTCTCGCATTCATGGCCGCATCGATAGCTTGCGCGAGATGGGCGGCGTCGACCGGACGAACCAGAACATGGGGAGCGTCGTATCGTTTTAAGCGATTGGCTTCTTCCTGGGCGATAGAAGAATAGATAAGGATGATTCTCGAATGCGAGGCGAGACCTTTCAAAAGCCAGATCAAATAACTGGGATCATGGATTTCTTCGTTTTGGGCCAGGATGCATAGATCGAACCGGCCCGTGCGGGCGAATCCCCATAAATCCATATCGTCTTTGGCGCAATGAAGCGCTCCTCCGATGCGGGCGGCGACGGATTCCACAAGCGTTTTTTCTTGAGACGATAGACCAAGCGACAAGAGGCGCAATGTATGTTCGTTGTCTCGGGGCGCAATCACGAAATTAACTCCTTACTTATTCGTTTCCCCCCGCATGACGCATTCCATTCCATTGAAGTCATCCACTATTCTCTACCTATAGAAGTAATATAAAAACTTACTTTTGTCAGGCGAAAACGCACTTATATCGGGACATCCAAACGAAACGAAGAGACGAATCGAGGATATGAGAGAGCAGCTCGATAAATCGAAGTGGGGCGCAATATAAATATAAATTCTACTTATCGTTTTGTTTTCGGCAAGGAGGATAATGGGCGTTGACGATCGCCTGGACGTCCGCCAACCAGGTTTGGCGTTCTTCCAAGGCGCTCGTTACGACGACTCGATACATCTTGCGATAAAAGTTCTTCACTCCGCAAAGGTCGAAGATGCAGGTTTTCCAAAGATTCTCCAACGGATCGCCGAAGACTTGGTTTTCGCGTTCTTCGGGCGTATTGGCCGTATTGAAAACCAAGGCGGATTGCGCCCGCAATAAACCAACGGGGATTCCTTCGCCGCCGTCTCCTTCCAGAAATCGATAAGCGACGCCCTGACGCAGTACCCGATCCACCCACCCTTTGAGAATGGCCGGAGGCTGCCCCCACCAATTCGGATGAACCAGGACGATGCCTTCCGCCTGGGCGATCTCGTCGCAATGACGCCGGATAAAAGGGGCCAGTTCCGCGCCGTCGGAAATTTCCTCGCCAGTTGTCAACGGATCGAAATGTTCCTCGTAAAGATCATGGAAAAAAATCTCGTGGCCGTTCCGATGCAACGTATCCCTAACGGTTTCCGCGATGGCGTGGTTGAAACTTCCTTTTTGGGGATGCCCCAAAATGATCGATATTTTCATAAAAGCTTATATTCCTTTTTCAAGATAGTTAATTTGGAAATAGCCATCGGCAAGCGTCTATCTCTCCCCCGTCAATCGACGTCATTCCTGCATGGGGAGCGGTTGAAAGGGAACGCAAATCTGGAAGGCGGAACTGACGCCGGATTTTAGAGAGACGTTGAAGCGCGCGTAGCCTATAATGTTTCCGGGAACCAGATCGTTATAGGGTAGGGTGGGGCGGCGCGCCCAGGTTTCCCGCTTCCAAGGCGGGGCGCATTGGATGCGATAGATCGTTTCGCCATTGTTCATAAAGGCATCTTGTTGGAAATACCATACAGCTTGCGGATTCCAGGAAAAGGGATTGGGCAATCCTTGGATTTGAGCGTTGCGATCCGTATCCAAAGAGAAACCGAACGCTTCGCGCGATTCGTCGCGATCCGCCGGAGAAGGCCTCCACGCCGTCCAGACGACGGCTTGAGCGTTGTTGGCGGCGGGATTGCTCGCTGTAACGGCGAGGATGCCCGCTTTGGCGAAGTCCGTGGCGGCGCTGATCTGGCGTTGGCTGACGGTGAAGAAATAATGGCAGCCGCCTTCCGCCGTGGCAAAGGAAATCTCCCCCGCCGCTTCCGATTGCCAGACGATAGGAACGACGCGACGGGGAGGGTCCTCGATAAAGACGAGCAGTTCGCCCTGCGCCGCGCGCAAGGCGGAATGCGGCGTGAGAACGGGGCCAGTAGGAAGTTTAGAGGCAGATAAGCGATTTTCCGTTGCATAGGAGGCGATGGGAATCAATACCAGCGCAAAAAAAACGCGCCCAGCCCATCGCGGCGTTTTTCGCCTTGACGGATCGGCGCATTTCCTATTTTGCAGTTTTTGCATGGGGCGTCAGGCTCCCCGGAAGAAGGGATGAAATCGACCTGAAAGCCGTCTAAAAGATTATTTCTCTTCTTTAATAACCCAGACTTTGAGTTGGGCCGTCGTATCTCCGGAAAACCGGACTGGAACGGTATAGACGCCCAATGCGCGGATGGGGTCGTCGAGAATAATCTTCCGCCGGTCCACATCGTAGCCTTTGCTTTTTAGCGCCTCGGCGATATTTTGATTGGTGACGGTTCCGAAGATGCGGTCTTCTTCGCCGACGCGGACGGGAATTTGCACGGAAATTTCGGACAAGCGCCGGGCCAAATCATGTTCGGTTTTGAGACGGCGGTTCTTTCGATCCGTCAAAAGGCGCTTTTGATGGGCGATCTTCGTGGCGTTGGCGCTGGAGGTAGCATAAGCCAAGCCATTGGGAATGAGGAAGTTGCGGGCGTATCCCCCCTTCACTTTCACGATTTCGCCCGCATCGCCTAGATTAGGCATGCTTTCGGTCAATATGACTTCCATGATTTCGTTAACTCTCCTTTGGCGTTTCGCTTCCAATTTCCCGAAAGGGGAAAAAACAACCCTTTGGGGAAAATAGACAAAACGTAATTATGCTCCTAATTCCTTCAATCTGAAAGGGGAGCGTGAAGACGATAGGATGATGTTTGCGGCGCCGGAAAAAAAGGCCGATGGCGCCTGCGATCTCTGATGAGCCTCCTTACCGAGGAATTCGGCGATGGCAGAAAGAAAAAGGTCCGAGGAGCCTTGGCTCGGCGGGAGCCTCGCTCTCCCTATTTGTTTGAAGGTGAATTAAGGGAGGGCGAATCTCCTGATGAGCCAGCCTGCTTTTTGTTTTTTTAGGAGATTCCCTATAGAGAAAAGACCCTCGGCGATTGAAAGAAGAAACGTGTGCGCTTCAGGAGTAATTGATGGATTAAATAGCGCGCTCCATCCTTATGAGCCAGGATATTTTTTTGGCAAATAATGAGGAAATCGATTTTACGGTTTTTGATCGCTTCCCTTTTAGCAGGGAGACGTGATAAGATTGCTTTTATTAATGAATCCATTGGGCGAGCGGCGGAAAAATGAATTCGAATACGCAACGTAACTTTTTGCTTTACCTTAAAGCGTTGATTTGGTCGGTTTACGTATCCTATAAAGATTCGACGGTGGCCTTGATCGCGCAATGTCTGCGCGAGGGGAGCGCGGGGGAGAATTATCCCGAATTCCGCGACAGTCATCTGGGGGATTGCCTGCGCACGATTATTCAATCTCTGCCCCGTACGGAAGACCGCAACGCGCTCGCCGCCTGCTTGCAAAAAGTGAAATCGGGCGAAGCCTCGATGGTTTACCGGAACATGGTGATTGAAGTGGGGCATTACGTTACAGCCAGGGAGACGATCGAAGACGTTCCGGAAAATTGTTATGGAGTCGTTTATTTCCTGGCCTCGGCGAAAATCGATGTTCTGTTCCGCAAGCCCGATGGAACGCTCTCGGCTCAATGCGTCTTTCCCTTCCAAATCATGCCGGTTTATACCTTGACGGTTCCCGACATTACTGCTTAAGATCGAAACGAAGCCTTTGGAGCGAATTTCTTACTCCATCCGTTTGGGTAGGATGGGTCATGCCGTTTGACCCATCATTATTAATAAAATGAAGAAATCGATGGGTCAAACGGCATGACCCATTCTACGATCTGCAACTATTCACTTTTTGGAGAGAATCGAATGAAATTCGCCATTTGTAACGAAACCTTCCAGAACCAACCCTTTCGGCTGGCCTGCGAATGCGCGGGGAGGCTGGGATACGATGGCGTCGAGCTGGCGCCGTTTACGCTGGGAAAATTGGTCACGGAACTATCCGCTTCGGAACGCCGCGAACTGCGAGCCGCCGCGACGGATCATGGCGTGGAGATCATCGGATTGCATTGGCTGTTGGCGCCGCTGAAAGGGATCGATAAAAAACTGCATATTAATTGCGCCGATGCGGCGATTCGCCAACAGACAGTGGAATATTATAAAGAACTCATTCATTTCTGCGCCGAACTGGGCGGTAAAATTATGGTGCATGGTTCGCCCGCCCAGCGGAATTGGGACGCAAGCGAAAAATACCAGGAGACTTTCGCCCGGACAATTGAGTTCTTCCAATCCACGCTGGACGCGGCGCAGGAAAGCGGCGTGACGGTTTGCTTCGAGCCGTTGACGCACGCCGAGACCAATTTCATCAACCGCGCCCGCGATGCGCGAGATTTGATCGAGGCGGCGGGGCATCCCTCCCTCAAGTTGCATCTCGACGCCAAAGCCATGTGCGGCGGCGAATACGATTCGCCCGCCGATACGATCCGCAAGAATAAGGATATCTTGCGCCATTTCCACGCCAATGATCGCAACAAAAAGGGACCGGGAACCGGCGACGTGGATTTTAAGCCGATCGCCGCCGCTATGAAGGAAATCGGATACCAAGGCTATGTTTCGGTGGAAGTATTCATCTACGAACCAGATGGCGAGACGATCGCGCGCGATAGTTTGAAGTATTTAAAAGAGGTTTTTGCCTAAGAACGCAGGGCGAAATATGTCTTGCTTTACATGATTATAAAAGGGAGAAAACCATGACGAAAAAAACTTCTTTATTATTATGGATGGCGGCGGCGATCATGGCCATGAGCGCGAGAACAGCGATGGGGGTGGATGTGGCGGTGATGGCGGGGGCCAGTCCTCGCGAACATTGTCCCGTAACGCTAACTCTTTCGCCCGATGAGTTTTGGTACACCCTCTCTCAAGGTTCATGGAAATTGGTTCGCGAATCGGAAGAGATTCCCGTAATGGCCGTCAAGCGCGACATTCCCAAGTACGCTTATCGACTCAGCCCCGCCGGCGGCGGCATCGCCGCCATCGACCGGAATTATTGGGAACTGCTGTTCGTCGTCGACGGATTGAAGCCTTTCGAGAAGCGTATTTATTCCCTGCAGCCGGGCGAAGCGGCGTCGGCGGACGCCGTGAAAATCGAGCGCAAGGACGGATCTCTCAAGATCGATATCGGCGGCAAGCCGTTTACGGATTACCTATTCGCCACGAACGAGAAGCAGCCCCGGCCTATCTTCTATCCCCTATTTGGACCCAACGGCGCCCGCATGACGCGAGGATTTCCCATGGAGCCATTTGAAGGAGAGAACAAGGACCATCCGCATCATCATTCGCTTTGGGTATCCCATGGCGACGTGAACGGAGTGGATTTTTGGATGCTGAGCGAGAAACAGGGGTATCAACGGCATATCGAATTCAACGAATTGCAATGCGGTCCCGCCGCCGGAAGAATCGAGGAGCTAATCGCTTGGACTTCCAGCGACAACGTGAAAGTGATGGAAGAACGGCGTTGCATTACGATTTGGGGATTACCGGAAAGCGGACGCGCCATCGACTTCGATCTTACCTTTGCGGCGACGGAAGGCGACGTCAAATTCGGCGATACGAAAGAAGGCGGATTGATCTCTCTGCGCGTGTCGGAAATCATGAGAGTCGATAGCAAAAAAGGGGGCGTCATCGTCAACGCCAACGGCGACGAAAGCCATTATGACGCCGCCTCCGGCAAGGCCGCCGATCGCGCGTGGGGCAAGGCGGCGCCCTGGTGCGACTATAGCGGACCAGTGAATGGAGAGACGGCGGGATTGACGATTATGGATTATCCCGAAAATCCCTTTTATCCCACCTATTACCATGTCCGCACTTACGGCCTGTTCACCGCCAATCCATTCGGGCTGAGCCACTTCATCAGTAAAATCCATGACGGCAGCCGCACGCTGCGGGCGGGAGAAACCTGGCGATGCCGTTACCGCGTCTATATCCACCAAGGCGATATGGAATCGGGCAAAGTGAAAGAAGCCTACGCCAATTACGCCGACGGTCCCCAAGCGATTCTTATCAAAGGATAAATTCCATCCTCTTTCAAACTTGCCCGTGGGCTTGGACGTTAATAAAAGTAAGCCATAATGGCAGGGGCAGGCGCTTCGCCTGCCCCTGAATTGTTACGCGAAGAAGTAATGCCTATTCCTATTCTGCTTGTCGCGTATAGTTCCCCTCGCTCTCTGGGAGAGGGTATAGGGTGAGGGTATATCGGCTTAATTCTATCAACCCTCACCTAGCCTCTCCCAATCTTGGGAGAGGGATTTGAAAAGCAACATACTCAAAGATGATTTGTATATAACCAACCCGTACAAGAACGGAATTCTCTGATCCCGTGTTCGATATCATTATCGTCAATTACAATTGCTCGTCCCATTTGACAGCTTTGCTGAAATCGCTGACGCAAACGGAGTGCGCGACGCAAACGCGGCGAGGAAATTACTCCGTTACCGTAGTGGACAATCATTCGCCGGACGGCAGCGCGGGTTTGGTGGAAGCCCAGTTTCCCTATGTCAACCTCATCGCTCGTCCCAGCAACGACGGCTACGCGGCGGCAGTGAATGAGGGCATCGCTTCCACGCGGCATCGGGAAATCCTTCTCCTCAACAGCGATATCCTGATTGCTCCCGCCCAAGTTTCGGCGCTGGTGCGGATTTGGGAAAGGTTGGATTTTCCCGGAATCCTGGCGCCGCTGCATTTGGAAGAGGACGGCTTCCCGCAACTGACGTGGGGTTCCTTTCCGGTCATGGCGGCGGAGAAGCGCCGCCAGCGCTTGGACAGGGCGCTCGCCGAACGCCGGTTGTGGGCCAAAAAAGAGATCATGGCGGAGTGCTGCCGCACTCGCGAAGTGGATTGGGTTTCCGGCTCGTGCATGTTCTTTTCCCGCGCCGCGGCGGAAACCATCGGGCCGTGGGATCAGAATTTCTTTCTGTATTTCGAAGATATCGACTGGTGTCTGCGCGCCAAGGATTTGGGCTTAAAAATTTACCATACTTCGGAAGCTCATGCGCAGCACGCTCACGGCGCCAGCGTGGAGAAAGACCCTGAGGCGGCGGAGATCGAATACCGCCGCAGCCAATGCTATTTCACAAAAAAACATTTCGGCGGCTTCCGGCTGCTGCAAGTCCGGCTTTATCTCACTCTGAAGATGATGGGCCGCTGGCTATGGGGGCGGAGATCCGGATTCGACCGGGGGACGTCATGGGAAATCTTCCGGGAGATATGGAGAAAACCCGGAATCTGAAGCCGGGGCGGTCTTATGCCTATCACCTTTGAATTTGCCGCCTTTTTATAATTCCTCTCCCAAGATTGGGAGAGGTTAGGTGAGGGTTGATATTAGTAACTTATTATCCCCTCACTCTAACCCTCTCCCAGAGGGCGAGGAATTGAAATCGGCGTGATATGGTCTTATGCCCTTCGACGAATCGCTCCATATTCTCCATATCGTCGCGTCACTGCGCGGCGGCGCGGCGCAGCACGTCTTGCATCTCTGCCGCGAGTTGCGCCGCCAAGGCCATGCCTGCGCCATCGCCGCGCCCGCCGATAACGATAGCGTCCAGCGAATCATAGAATCGGAAGCAATCCCCTTTCACGATATCGCTATCGATTCCTCCTGGTTTTGGAAAAAAACGGCGGAACTGAAATCGTTCATAACGATGCCGGGATTCACGCATATTCATGCGCATGGGATGCGCGCCGCCTTTTGGGCGCGTTTGGCGCGCATGACGGCGCCGCTTGCGCCGCCGTTGATTTACACCGTGCACGGCTACCATCCGCCGCACTATCCCAACGCCGCCTCGCGCCTGGCGGTTCATTTCGCGGAATGGTTGTTGCTGCCGCAGACGGCGGCCTATATCTGCGTCTCCTGCGGCGTCAAGGAATCGCTGCTCCACGCTTTACCTCAGGCGGAAGATCGCTGCTTCGTCGTCGAAAACGGCATTCCTTTGCGAGAAACATCGCTGGAGCGAAAAGAGGAAGACCGGCGGCGCTGGCGGGAGGAATTTTCCATCCCTCCCGGCGCTTTCCTCATCGGAACCGTGGCGCGGCTGCAATGGCAAAAGGGAATCGGGCGATTGATCCAAGCCTTCGCGCAACTCGAGGAAAGCGGCTCTCCGCTTTATTTGCTGATTGTGGGCGATGGGCCGGATCGCATTGAATTGATGCAGCTGGCGGATAAAACCGGCGCGGGCGCGCGCTGCCTATTTACGGGACATCGCGCCGATGCGGCGGAGGCTTACGACGCCTTTGACCTCTTCGTTCTGCCCTCGTTGTGGGAAGGGCTTCCCCTGACGGTGTTGGAAGCGTGGGATGCTGGAACGGTCGTAACGGCGACGGATGTCTTGGGAACGCGGGAATTGATCGAAAATGGCGTTACGGGCTTTTTGGCGCATAATTCCGCCGAGGGAATTTGCAGCGCGATGCAACGGGCTATGCAGTCGCAGCAAGAATTCCCGCGCCTGCGGGAGAACGCCAAGCGTACGCTGCGGGAACAATACGGCGCCGAGCGTATGGCGCAGAGGACGATCGAAGTTTATCGCCTCGCCGCCGGAAAACACGCCTAGAAATGAGCATTCGGCTTGCCCCTCCTGCCGGTTCGAGATATCCTATTTTCTGCCCTTTCAAGCAATTTATGGTGGCTGTAGTTCAGGGGTAGAACACCGGATTGTGGCTCCGGATGCCGTGGGTTCAAATCCCATCAGCCACCCCATTCCCTCCTTTATTCCCATAGAAATATTATCGTAAGGATCGTAGGATGAGTCGCGCCGTTCGACCCATCGAACGGTTATAACCGGCGGCAAAGAGATTATCCAGTGGATAAAAACGCAGTCTTAGTCATCATCGAACGTTTTCGGATGCTTCTGGAAGCCAAGGGAATAAAACTGTCCAAGATCATTCTTTATGGCTCCTATGCCAAGGGAGACTATACGCCCGCCAGCGATATCGACGTAGTCGTCATCTCGGACGATTTCGCCGATAAGAGTTATTGGGAACGAATTGAGATTTTATCGGACGCCATCTATGAGATATTCGAACCGATCGAAGCCGTAGCCATGACCACGGAAGAATGGCAAAAGGGAGAGTCGTTCATTTGCGACTACGCCAAAGACGGCGAAATTCTTTACGCTGCGTGATGGAATAAATTTGTTACTATATTGTCCAGGAGGATATTAAGAATCGTAGGATAGGTCGCGTTGTTTTTTTATTATGGGGAAGGGATCAAATAATAAACTGGGAAAAGCAGGAAAAAACTTGAAACATGCAGCATTCTATAATTAAATGAACTAAACAAATGTTTACGAGCTTGTATCATGGTTCAAATAAGCATGTTCGACCCATTTACGGAATCAGCAATGACGGTTTGTCGTTCTTTCAGCGATGGCTATCAATCCCGTAGAGTACCTTTTTTCAATCCGCAAACAATTGTCTTAGCTCAAGGAAGCAATTCCACTCCATCACGTATTCAATTCGCATCTCGAATTTGCAACGCGTATCCCGAATCTACTATCATTGAAGCCTTTGACGCCCCCCATTCGAAAGTGGCCATTGCAGGCCGCCGGTTAATCGACCGTCACTATGCGGGAAAAAAAACGCTGGTTCTTGGAGAACTACGCGACAGCGTTCGCTTAAGTCAAGAAACTGGCAATTCATGCCCGAACTATTGGCATTTTTCACCCTATGGATTTTGCCCTTATGATTGCCAGTATTGCTATCTCGCTGGAACCATCGGCGTTAAATTTTCTCCCAGCGTGAAAGTGTTTGTGAACATTGACGACATTCTGGAAAAAGTAAATTGCATTGCCAATAAAATCGTTCGCCCGACGGCGTTTTATTTGGGAAAACTACAAGATGGATTAGCGCTTGATCCACTAACAGGATTTTGTCGAATCATGGTTCCTTTTTTCGCCGAACACCCGTATGCGCGATTGACCGTGTTGACGAAATCCATTTCCATTGAAAATCTGCTATCGATCAACCATAACAATCACACAATCCTGTCATGGTCCCTGAATCCGGAATGCATATGCAAAGAATACGAACCCAATACTCCACCGCTGAAAAACCGTATCGAAGCCATGCAAAAATGCGCCGCCGCCGGATACCCTATCCGAGCGATGATTATGCCGATTATTCCAATCGATCACTGGCAAGAGGTATATGAACAATTTATCACGGAATTATTGAAAAAAATAAACCTGCAACGCATCACGCTGGGTGGGATTTGTTCCTATAAAACTGCCCAATCCTTAATGAATCGTAACGTTTTAGCCCTTTGAAGGAAGAGAGGGCGGAAGAGGAGGCAACTGACCGGTTCGGAGGGCGGTTTGGAGGGCTTCCACCACGGCGGTCACCGGACGATAGCCTCGCCGTTTGAGCGTGCGAAAAACGGTCATCAGGATGGACTGTGTTTTCGCACCCTTCTCGCTCTGGTTCCCCTGCATCACTTTGCGCATAATCACCGCCGGACGAATTTCCCGCT
>JBFMBP010000049.1:0-3430 GCA_040755155.1 Candidatus Omnitrophota bacterium
ATTCATCATTCATCATTCATCATTCATCATTGCTTTTTACGCCAGGCCTCCCATAGCCAAAGCAGAAAGAACGGTCCATATTCCAGCGCCCGGCTCCAAGCAGGAAATCCCCAAGGATCGGAAAGAAAATAAGAGTAGTAAACAAAACTGGATAAGGAGAGATAAATCCACGCCGCGCTGGGATAGAAGCAGAGAAAGGGAACGCACCAGGCAATATACCAGGGATTGCATACCGGACTGCACAAAATCATAGCTCCTACAAGCTGAAACGTCCATCGCATCCGCCGCTCAGTGGAAGCCTCTTTTTCTCGTATAAATCTATACATTAAGAAGATAAAAAGGCCGAAGAAACATCCCAATAGAATCGCCTTAGCGACGAAAAAGGCATCGAAAGCGCAATCGACTCCCGCGATGGAGAACAGCCGCCGCCCCGTTCCCCATTCTGGAAGCCCCAGCCGCGACAATGTCCATTCCAACCCGGCAACGAGGCCGCTGTTGCTTTCCCAATAATTGGCGAATGCGGCAGCGCTTTTCAATGAATGGCCGACCACTCCGAAAAAGGGAAAAATCAAAATCGCCGTCGTCCCAATCCAGATCAGCCACGCTTTCCAAGGCCATTTTTTCGTCCAGAAAGGGAGAAGCAGCGCGGGGAAAATCTTCATCAGCCCCGCGCTGGCGAAAGCGGCGGCGGAGCGGCGGGGGTAGGATGCCAACGAGAACAATATACCTAAAAATAAGCCCGATAAGGCGATGCCGTCGCAATGAAGCGTGTTGATATATTCCTTCAAAACCAAAGGCGACCAGGCGTAATACGCTACGAAAACAGGAGGCATGGCCAAGCGCCGCAATAGCAGAATCAGCGCAGCGATCAGCGCGAAATCGAAGAATAGGACTACGAAACGCCAACCATAGATCGACAACGGCGCCATCAGCGACGAAACGCCGAACAGAATTTGCGCGAAAGGCGGGTAGATGGTGTGGAGGTCGGGATTGTTGACTTCTTCGAGAACGGCGCGGGCTTTATCGTATTTCCTCGTTTCATCCACGATCCGCCGCAGTTTAGGATCGTCTTGCGGAATGGAAGGATCAGATTCCACGGCGCGGATGATTTGCGCCGGTGAATAGCGATAGGGATTGACTCCCTTGGTCAAGACATAGCCGTCCCATAAATAGCGGTAATAATCGGTTTCCAAAATTGGCAGGCTCGGCAACAATAGCAGGCGGAAGATCGCCGCCCAGAATAGGACATCCCTCAGTTTTACGCCGCTATTCGTTCGCGCCGCCGTCAAAGCCGCCAACAGATAAAACAACGACATGGCTCCCAAAACCAACAGGAGCCAACGAATTTGCGATGGCTCTCCCTCTGGATCGGCGAAAAAGGAGAAAAAAGATAGAAATCCCGTTAGCAGCGCCATCGCCGCGCCGCGCCAGTGAAACGACGCTCTATCCGTCACGGTACCTGGCCATCGGCGGCCAGACTTTCCGCCTCCGGCTTGACGACATGCTTCCAAATATCCAGGAAGAAGGCAAGGCCGCAAAACAGCGCCCAACCCAATCCCGTCCCAGCGATAACCATAATCGAACGCCGGGGAAATACGCGCTTATCCGGTTTGATGGCGCGGCCCACGCTTACATCGCGGTATTGCGCGGAGTTCTGGCGGCTTTCCAGCAGGTCCGCTTCGTTCAACAGCGGCTGAATATCTTGCAGCGCGTTGCGCTTTTGTTGAATGAAACGCTCCATGGCGGCGATTTTCGTTTCCTGCCGCCGGATGGTTCGATTAAGAATGGATAATTGTTGAGTCGCTTCCGCGATTTGACGATTGACGGCTTCCAATTCCGTTTCGTCTTTCAACAACGAGGTTTGCGCATCCGCCGAAGCAGCGTTTCCCTGCTTCGCAATAGCTTCGATTAAATTTTTTTGCGCGGCGATCGACAACGTCAGTTCCCGGCTTTTGGGAATCAGCGCCTCCGCATACTGCGGCGTCATTTCGAAGGATAGCGCATCGTAAATCTTCATGCGTTCTTTCATGAACGGCTTGTTCTCTTCCTCCAAATAGAAATCCTCTACCTTATTCTCCCCGGCGCGTTGCACGGGAGCTACCCCCGTCAATTGGATGAGAAGCGAAGCAGCTTCCGCCTTCAGCTGGTCCAAGTTGGACGATATGCGGTTTTCCGCCAATTCCGCTTCGGCGGACGCCAATTCGATCTCTACTTTCGCCGCGCTTTCCCGCGTCAGTTTGATCTGCTTTTCCACGGCGATGCGCAGGATATCTTCCGCCCGTTTTTCGAAGAGGCCGATCCACGTATTCGCCATCATGGCCGAACCCGCCGCCGTACTGTAATCGGCGGAAAGTTCGATGGTTTGCGAATAGATAGTTTCCAGGTTGGTCTCTTTGATGACGGCCACGCTGCAACGCAGCATCTTGCGCAGATCGAAAATGGAAAGATCGTCCAGAGCGCTCTCCTTCGTCGAGTATATTTCTTCAATTTGTTCGCCGCTCAAATGGGCCAGCATATAGATGCGCGCTTCCAGCAGCGGATCGGCCGCTTCTCCCGGCGGCGCCGTCGCCGCCAACAGTTCCGTCATCAGGGGAATATTGGTGTTTTCAATTAATTGAAATTGGTTGAGCGTTTTCGCTTTCTCCCGCAGGTTCTGTTTCATCCGCCCCAGCGCCGGTTCTTGCAGCAGCCGATGAATCGCCCCTCGCTGCCATTTCAGCGTAGAGACGATATCTTGATACAAACTGTCCTGCGCCATGATGCCCCGGTACGTCAACACGTCGAACTGTTTGGGGATAAGTTGCAGTTGTTCTTTGTATTTTGGAGTAGTAACCAGGATTTTTGCGTAGGCGCGCCAGGTCTGGGGCCAGACTAGCGAGACGATAATGGATAGGACGGCCGCCGCAATCGTTCCTTTGAGGATGAAATATCGCCGCCGATAGAGCACCCGCAAAAAGGCGACAAGATCGTAGGAAAAGGTTTCCGCCATGAATCTTCTTCGCTTCTCTTCAGAATGATGGATAGAGCCATTGGATTCTAAGCGGAGCCGGAAGGAGCGTCAACCCGATAATAACAAAACAAACGGAGACGGCCGCTTTTCCGAAATCGATCGTAAGCGGCCGTCTCTCGAATATTCTTGCGAAAACGCCGAATTTTACAAAAACGAACCGGTGCGGATGCAGCGGGTGCACGCCAGAATCCGCGTCGTCTTCCCGCCTTTTTTGATGGTGATTCGCTGCAGGTTGGGAGAGAAAAGCCGCTTGGTTTTATTGTTAGCGTGGCTCACGTTGTTTCCCACCTGGGGCTTCTTTCCGCAAATTTGACATTCATGCGCCATGATTATTTTCCTCAACTTACCGTTTGCTCGCGGGGAGTGAAAAACCGAAAAGGGAATTATAACCAAACTGCCGGTTTTTCCAAGGGATGCAAA
>JBFMBP010000049.1:3530-9684 GCA_040755155.1 Candidatus Omnitrophota bacterium
TGGGCGCGTTTAGCCAATTCTTCTGCGCAGATTCTATCCTCCCCTTGTTCTCCCAATAAAACCGCCTCGTCACCCGCCGCCGCCTCAGGCAGATCGCTGACGTCGACCGTAGTCATATTCATGGATATGCGCCCCACCACCGGGCAGCGTTTCCCGCGAATCAACGTTTCGGCGTTATTGGAAAAAGCGCGCAAAAAGCCATTGGCATAGCCGATGGGCAACGTGGCGATGCGCGCATCCCGGTTCAAGCGATGCGTCATCCCATAACCGACCGTCGAGCCTTTCGGCATATCCCGCACCAGAACGACTTTGGTCTTCCAACTCATTACCGGCTTCAATTCCGGCGGCAGGGCTACTTCCGGGGAGGGTTTAAGTCCATAGGCGGCAATGCCTACCCTAACCATGCCGTGACGGCTGGAGGGAAGCCGCAAGCAGGCGGCGCTGTTGGCGGCGTGCCAAAAAACATCCGGCGGCAGAATGGAGTCTAGCGCCCCCGCTTCTTGCTCAAATCTTTGCAATTGAGAGCGCGTCAGTTCCAAATCCTTCTCGTCAGCGCAGGGAAGATGAGTCATCACCCCTTTCACCCGGATTCCGGCAAGACGGCAAGCTTCTTGGATGCGCTCCAATTGGCGGGGCAAGGAAAAACCCATGCGTCCGATGCCTACGTCGATCTTCAAATGAACCGGAATCGGCTTTCCCCGGCGTTCGCCCAGCCGGGATAATTCCTGCGCGGATTCCAACGTTCCTGCGATCTCCTCCAGTTCCCAATCCGCCGCCGCTTCCGCTTCTTCCAGCAGGGCCGGACGAAGGCGGATTATAGGAAGCCAAATTTCCAAAAATCGAATCAATTCCGCCTCCCAGTTGTCGGCGACGCCTAGATAATGAGCTCCCCCGCGCACCGCCGCCGGAGCGATGATTTTCAATCCATGGCCGTATCCGTCCGCCTTAACGACGGCGCAAATCATAACGCCCGGCGGCGTATTGGCGGTAAAATAACGGATATTATGCTCATACGCTCGCGGATGGATGCAAAGACGTGTATGATGTGGAGATAGGTTCATTCGATTCGTTCGTCCTTTTCTCTAATCCATTGGGGAAAGGGAAGATTTGTCTTTTTTATTCCTTCGATTCATGGAGACGAGTAAGTCATGGCGCAATGCACAGATACTCTTGGCCGCGGATGGGAAAAAACCATACAAATAATGTTCCAGCCTTTTCGCTTTATTTACTGGCTGAAGATGGCGATTCTCTTCTTCTTAATCCATCAATTGTCCGGCGTCAACCTGGTTATGCAAGCCTATTCTCGCTTCGCCTCCCCCTATATAGGATTGGAAGCGGACGATATGCGCAATTACGACGTTTTACTCGAAAAAATAACCGCCGCGCTGCCGATGATTCTATTGGGCTTGATGGGGCTGGGGCTTCTCATGATTCTCTTTATGTTTTTTCAATCCGCCATACGCTTCGTTATTTACGACGGCGTCCGCAGCGGAATGGTTTATTATTTGAGATATTTCAGTAAGCATATTTCTCAAATCGTATCCTATTTCCTTTGGAATATCGCGATTTCCATCATTACCGTCATACTTACGTCGATTCTCTTCGGTTTCATTTTGCTGCTCGCTTGGGCAACGAACGTCTCTCTCGATAATACCGCGGGTCTTGCCATCTTCATCATGGCGTCGATCGGCGTCTTTCTTTTCGTAATCGCCATCTCAATTCTTTATATTTCGTTATTGGATTGCCTTGTATTGCCTATCATGCTGGTAAAAGAATGCGGCATTCTCACCGCTTGGTCCCAGGCGTTGAAACTGGCGTTCGGGAATTTTTGGGAATTCATCGGCTTTATTATCTTGCGCGTGATCATCATTGTCGTCATCTCCGTTATTATGATGATTCTCAGTTTCATCGTCCTATTTTCGGTAGGAATCCTTATCAGCCTATTGGCCATCTCCTCCAGCAACGTTCTCGATGCGGCGGGCGACAATCCCCTCGCGTTATTCGACAATATCTATTTCACGATCGTCATGCTTCCGTTTTCTTTTCTTCTGACATTCATCCTCCTTCCCCTGCCGGTTTTCAAGGACGCATATTCCCTCTGTTTCATGGCGAGATTGACGGGAGATTCCTCCTTCGAACCCATAACGATAAAGAAGACGCAGCCGCAGGAAATCAAATCCGATTCGCCGGTGACGGTTCCATCCTCCGGGCCGGTCCTTTTCCGGGAAATTGCCCCGGAAGCCGCTCCAAGCGAGACGATCGTTTCGGCGCATAAAGCGAATATTTCCTCGATCGATCCCCCGCTCCAACCGCAAACCCAAACGCCGGATCAACCGGAATTGCCGCCCTGGCCGGAAATTCCCGAAATCAAGCCGGATGAAATTATTCCTCCCCCGCCCGATCTCCCCGAATATACGCCGGAGGAACCGCCGGCAGAACCTACCGAGCCGCCAGAAGATCGCGGCGAGGATAAAGACAATCCTCCGTCACCTACAACAAACAACAAATGAAAACCGGGAATTCCTTCAAGAATCCCCGGCGTATTTTTCGAAAAAAAAATAATTGTCGCCATGCTTAGTGTATAGGATTGACGTCATGGGCAGAATCCTAAATCATAAGGATTTGGGGCGGGGCAACTGCCAGTTACAAAGGCTCCATTGCATGTAAATCGAATTCTATTAATTGTACTATAATACACGTAATTGTCTTTAGCATCATCTAATTTATAATCAACTTCTGTAACTGGGCATGTAGAAGAACTGAAACTACAATTTGCACAAATCCCTTCATTAGAAGGAACTACGGTTGTGCAAAAACTTTGGGTAGAACCTGTAAAATTATATATCTTTGCGTAGCAATATCTACAATACCAACTTGATTGTATTCCATCATAAACATCGCCCCATCCATTTCCGACTACTTGGTACCAAGAGTTATTAGGGATATTTTGACACAACCAACTAAAACATCTCGCATCGCAAGAATAGTAAACTGCATACGTATGCAATTGAAGAATTAAAGGCAATAATAAACTTGCTGATAATACAAAGAAAATTCTCTTACGGTTTTTGTTTTTAATTAAGTTTTTCATTGTCTTACTCCTTTTTTAGTTGTTCCATGTTTCGATTCGCTTGGGATCGCAATTTTCCATGATTTTCGACTCTGTTAAACTGTATTCGAGATTGCTTTTCAATGCATTTATGATATAGGACTTCAAGATATAATTCTGATGATCGTCTTGCTCGAATATCATATCGATAATTTCCCATTTCATCGATTGACGGCGCAATGAGTCTTCCTTATCGTCTATTTTTATAATAAGTTTCTTGCCCGAAGCTGTTACGGAGTAAAATGGTCTATCCTTTTTTTCCTGAATAATTGTCAAGCCTTTGGCGAGACGATCGTAAGCGTACATAAATTTCGTAGTTATCCCTTCGATCATTTCCGTTGGGTGATATTCCCCATCATCGTCATCTCTTGGATAGTTGAATTTCATCTTTGTTTTTACATTTTTACCGTCATCGCAGACAATATTGTAAAGATAGGGAGTGTGCGTTTTGTAAAGACATATAGCGTTTTGTATAGGAGGAGCGAAATCCTTGACGGAAAAACAATAAGGCTTGCCGTCTACGAAGGAAATTTTAATCGTATAAGGATATTGAAAAGTTTCGCCGTTCAAGTATTTGTTTTCTGAAAATTTAACAAAATCTGCAGCCAATTTATCCGTACTATTATGTGATTTAACTTCATCCAATCTTGCTTTCACAAATTCGTTTCCTGGCTCTATTGTTTTATTTATCATATATTCCAATTCATAGACTTGCGAAAAAGCGAAAGGGGAAGCGATAAACAAGACTGAAAGAATGACGCTGAATATTTTCATGATTATTCTCCTTATCTTAGGCTTTGACCATTACGGTTACGGGGACATAGACGGTGGCGTTGTTTTCGAAGTCGAGTTTCAACGTGCAGTTCCTCAACCCTCCTTTCGCATTCGATGTTTAAGGATTATATTATTATACAAAAACCGGGGATTCCATCAAGAATCCCCGGCATTTTGGGGCGCTATATTCATTTTCGCAAGCGACTTCGGTATTGGATTAAAGTCATGGACAGCTTCCTAAGCTATCGTTATCGGGAGCGTAACAACTGCCGGTGATTTGATTTCCATTGCATGTGTACATATATTTTTCTTCAAACCCACTTAATCCGCAATTGTCTTTTGCAAGATTTAAAATATAATTTGCAACTCTAACTAATGCGGCTGAAGAAATCCAATTACATCGTGTACATGTTACACCATTAGTAATTGGTATGGTTGTGCAAAAACTTTGTGTGCTGCCAGATATATTGGTAATTGTTGCAGGGCAATATCTACAATACCAACTAGAGTAAATTCCGTCATATATATCGCCGAGTCCATTTCCAACATATTGAAACCATTGGTTATTTGGAATATTTTGACAAAGGTAGCTGAAACATCGCGCATCGCAAGAATAATAGACCGCATACGAATGCAATTGAAGAATTAGAGGCAATAGCAAACCTAAAGCTAGCACGATGAAGATTTTTTTCCTAGATTTATTATGAATTGAGTTTTTCATTGATTTACTCCTTTTTTTAGTTATTCCATGTTTCGATCTTCTTGGGATCGTAATTTTCCTTTATTTTCATTTCTTTCAAAGTAAATTCATGTTTGCCTTGCGGGCCATTTATGATATACGATTTCAAGATGAAATTATCATGATCGTCTTGATCGAATATCAAATCTATTTTTTCGGATTTATTAGATTTTTGCGAAACGTCATCTTTATCGCTTATCTTTATCATTAGTTTTCGTCCGGCATGTATTACTGAGTAGAAAGGGTTATTTTTATTATCTCGAAAAATTGTTAGGCCTTCTACCAGATAATCATAGGCATACAAAAATTTTGTAGTTACAAATTCGGGCATTTCTGTCGCGTGATAATTTCCATCATTGTCATCCCGAGGATAATTGAATTTCATTTCTGTTCTTTCATTCTTACCGTCATCGCAAATAACATTGAATAGATAAGGAGAATGCGTTTTGTGAAAAAATATTGCGTTCTGAATCGGAGGAGCAAAATCTTTTACAACATAGCAATAAGGCTTGCTATTTGAAAAAGATACTTTTATTGTATAGGGGTAACGAATAGTTTCGCCGTTCAAGTATTTGTTTTCTAAATATTTAATGAAATCTTTAACTGATATATCGTCGCTTCCAGGCGATTTTAACATATCTATATTAGATTGCACATGTGGATTTCCTGGCTCGATGAATACTTCTATCATGTATTCCAACTCATAGACCTGAGACATAGCGAAAGGGGAAGCGATAAACAAGACTGAAAGAATGACGCTGAATATTTTCATGATTATTCTCCTTATCTTAGGCTTTGACCATTACGGTTACGGGTACATAGACAGTGGCGTTGTTTTCGAAGTCGAGTTTCAATGAGCAGTTCCTCAACCCTCCTTTCGCATTCGATGTTTGATAGGTTATTTCGATCGTAAGTTTCGACGGATCCGCTTCGGAAATTTTCCATGACCAATCGTCCTTATCGATGGCGATAACCTCGACGTTTTTGATTTTTCCCGCTCTCTCATTTTTTAAATAGGCGACCTCGCCCATTTTCGGCTGATTCGGTTTCGTATAGCCGAGAAAAAGGGAGGAAGGCTGTAAAACGACGGCGGATTTCACTTCGATGGTTATGGGGATGGCGAGAGGAAGATATCTTTCCTTGGGATCGTCGAATTCAATGGTAATAAAATCGTTGACGATTTTCCCGGCGCCATATTCCGCAAGAGGCGGCAATAGATATTTAATTTGATATTGCTCGACGTTGTCTTTCGTCTCGCCGATCAATTCGACGGCGCTGTTTTTAAGGCTGGTAGAATATTTCTTGATTTTAGGCAAAGTTTGGTGGACGCCTGCAGGCTTGAATAGGATCGTGGAATCTAAAGGATAGTTGTCAATATCGTCGATTTTGATGGAAAGAGATGGAGGAGACAACGAATACCATTGCTCGGAAAATCCTTTCAATAGAATTTCCTTTTCTTTACGATCCTCGCCGTAATTGAATAGGATGCGATGCCGGAATTCGCCCAAACTATCCGTCGAAAACGTGGCGGA
>JBFMBP010000050.1 GCA_040755155.1 Candidatus Omnitrophota bacterium
AAGAGAATTATCCCAAAACCAGTTTCGCCTATCATCCCTTCGAAAAAGCCAAGATGCGCATGAACGCGGGAACGCTGGCCAAATCGCTGCACGAGTCCGCCGTGCAATCGGCGCGGCGCAATCAGGACGGCTCGCTCGACCACGATTCTTATAAGGAGTACCTCTCCCTATTCTCCCAGGAAATTCGTCATGTCTGGAAGCAAATGTCCGGATTCAATTATGGCGATGAAGAAGAAGCCTAACGCCGTTTGTGGATACCACTATCATTCTTCGCAAATGTATATGAAGCGGATTATTATCAAGAAAGCAAGAAAATGAAGTTGCCAGGGGCGCTTGCCGCTCGTCCCTCGCGGGCTATGTCATGTTCAGGAGGGGACGGAGTCCTATTAGCGGCGCAGCCGCCATCTTAGCATGTTTCTTGACCGCCATGTTCATGGACATGCCGCCAGGCGGCATGAAAAAAGGCATGTCCCCGCCCCTCAGAACTCACGGATGTCGGCAGCGTCTCATTTTGGAACAGCCCTTAAATGGATCGCCCTCTAGTAAACAGAACACTAACTCTCACAATATCAGTACTTTATTTCATTCCGCCCCTCAAAAATAGAATCCGTCCTTTCTTCTCTTCCCATCGATGTTTTCTCCCTGCACTCGCGCTAACTTGGAGGATTCTATCAAGAGAAAACCGATCTCGCAAAATTTCCATTCGACCGAAAATCACGGTTGGCCGCCGAACCACCCAAGCGATTTTCGCGTTTGTATTTATGGAATCCACCGCCTTGGCGTTTTGCCCTTCCATCCCGCGAATTGTTCGCGAAACCATTTGCGGCTTAATAATCTTCCGGCCGTAAAAATGTCACCGTCGCCCCGTCCTCGATGACCCATATCTTGTCTTGCTCGATGACGCGCAACTTGCGATCGCTGTATTGGTCTTCTTCGTCCGGCAATTTAAGCAGATCGAATCCCGACTCCACCAGCCGTTTGCGCTTATTCTCGTCGTTATAGCCGCCCGACTCGAACAGGTTGCTCGTCATGTACACCGGCTGTCCTTGCGAACCCGCATAATCCGGCAGCCGCACCAAAATCCCATCCGCTTCCGCCTCTTCGGCGCTATACGAACAAATCACTTCCAACGGCTCTTCCACCTCGAACGAAAAGCAAGACAAATCGCGCTTCTTGATCGGCCACATGCGCTGTCGTTTGATCTCCGCCTCTTTCATGGTCAGATAGAGCGCTTCGTTGTTGGCTTGCCGGAAGAGGCCGTAATATTCTCCCTCGCCCCGATCTTCCAGCGCCAAGAAATAGTCGCCGCCAAAACTTTCCCAGGCTTTGAGAATGGATTGGCCGCCCACGGTCCCTTTCTCGATTTTCAACTTCGACGTTGTTCTCGCCCCCAAAACCGTTTTGCTCTCGCGACGGATAAATATTCCTTGGCGGCATAAATATAAATATCATTGCCAAGCTCAGGAAACGGATGCCGCCTGAATGTTTAAAAAGATGCTTACGATGGGCGATGATGCGTTTCCCGGAAAATTGCGCTCGCCCATCATTTCGAGGAATAGATTGTATTCAGGCGAAGTTCTTTATGTTGAAAATTTCTGCCTAATTTTCTTTCATGAATCGAATCTATGCAATTCTTGAGCGGCGCTCAACCAATGCCGCCGGATGGTTTTAGGCGGAGGGGCTTATCTTGGTTTCGGCGCAGCGAAAGAAAGATTATGGCCGGGAGTCGAATGTAACATGAGACGAACGGCCTTAACTGGATTTCGCCGCCGACAGAAAGAATATGCCCCGATCGCCAGGAGACGCGGCATTTCTCGAAGGCGCCGCCGCCGCAAAATCAATCATCATCACAGACAAAGAAGAAATCATCGCGTTCTTATAAAACGTGTTTTCCAATTTCATTGTTAGAAGCGAAATCATTTTTTATCTTCAAGGAGATTATCGTTTACTTTTTTGCGAACAAGCGCAACCCGTCGCCGTAAACGGCGTTCATCGATTCCACATCGCGCTTCGCTATGCCGGATATCGCCGAGAAGGCTTCATACATCTTCGGTTTGTTCTCGCGAATCGTTTTGTTCGTCGGCGAGTAGAGGCGCAAATCCATCTGGTAGTTCATAAATACATCGGGAACATCCATGCCTTCGCTGGTCAAGAAAAAATTCTCCAGAAAAATTCTAGCTCCTGGAAGTTCGCCGCAATATTTCTCCAACGCGCACTGATTCACCTTGAATTTCCGGATAGGCCATCACCGCTTGAATTATCAACGCCAGCCTTTTATCTGTAGGCCGCCTACTGCGAGGCGATGCTCAATTTATTTTGCATAGCGTTGATCGCCGATCAAAATCCCTGAAGAATTCTTGCCGGAAACCTTTTTAAATCCGCCAATCGAACATGGTTTTATAGACCCGATTGCCGATTCGAAACGGCAGCAGGAATTATTTCGTAGTGATGGATTATGGGATGGTTCGGTCTTCGCTCGGAGGTAATCAATGTTCTCGGCGGCATGATGGCGGATAGAAGCGAAAACGGCTGCCTCATGGTTCGCGGCCCCATCTACGCCAGTTTATGGCCGGACGAGTTGCTGCTCGGAGATCGCGCCGAGTATCGCGTCAACGGCGAATGGAAAAACCTCGCCGACGCCATGATCGAATCAGGCTGCGGCCGCCAAGCGAATGTCATCGGTTATTAGGCGAGAAGCGTGAAAGAGAAATTTACGGTTTGCGAATATTTCGCCCAGCCGGGTGAGGATTGCGCGAATCTCTATTGCGAGCAATGCGGGGATTCCCTCAGTGAATATGATCGCGGATACGGCGTAGTCTTCTATTCCGTAGGGCCGGAAAGCGTTCGCTGGAGCATCGGCGACGGCTCCATTATCTGCCCCGGCTGCATCGGCGACAGAAAATTCATGGCGAAAAAAGCGATTTCCTGAATTGAATCTTCTCCCATAGAATGAGAATCAAATCTCCAGTTTCATTTCCTTGAATCCCCTGACCATCTGGGCGATTTCGTCGTCTTCGGCGAAGAGAATCTTTTCGATGATCTCCATCTCCCGCCGGTTTATCTCTTCCTTCTGTCTCTCCACGCGCGATTTGATCGACTCGCGGTAATCCCGCTTCACGATTTCGCGCACGTCATCGTCGTTGATAGCCGGTTTTAAGATTTCGTAATCGCGCACGCTGTAATGGGAATAATTCCTTTCCACCTTTGGATAGTACCCATGCCGCTCCCCCAGCGTTTGCAGGCTAATCAAGGCCTTGTTGTATTCTTCGATGGCGGGTAGGAATACCTCCTCCAGTTCTTTTTTCTTCCCATCGAAAGCAGACCCGGCGTATTCCTTCTCGCTCCGCGCAACAGCCGACTCCAATTCGGAATTCTTCTGCTGGA
>JBFMBP010000051.1:0-9649 GCA_040755155.1 Candidatus Omnitrophota bacterium
GATTTATTCCGCCATATTTAATTAGACAAAAATCGGGGTTGGTGTAAATAACCTAGTAAAAATATCCATCAAGATACGAACAAACTCCCCCAACAGTCCAATTAATTAGGGCTTATAAATCCTTGAATCTTGGGAGAGGAATTAATAAAGCAACAAATTCTTCATAAGTGAACAAAATAATCACAAATTCGATTCGCGCCGGTACCATTCGATGGTTTCCGCCATGCCGTCTTCGAAGGAAACCGTCGGTTCGTAGCCGAGCAGGATCTTCGCCTTATCGATGGATGCGCATGAGTGCTGGATGTCGCCGAGGCGCGGCGGCGCGAATTGCGGTTGAATGTTCGTTCCCAACAGGCGATTGATCGTATCCACGATTTCCAACAGGCTATGGCTTTCGCCGCAGGCGGCGTTGATCACCTCGCCCGGCGCTTTTTCCGCCGTAAGCGCCAGCCGGTTAGCGTGGATGACGTTGCGGATGAAGGTGAAATCGCGGGTGATCGAGCCGTCGCCGAAAATCGTAGGCTGCTTACCTTGCAGCATCAGCGGAATGAAAATCGCCATTACTCCCGTATAGGCGGAACGCGGATTTTGGCGAGGGCCGAAGACGTTAAAATAACGCAGGCAGACGGTTTCGAAACCGTAGGTTTTATAAAAGGACTGGCAATAATTTTCCCCCGCCAGTTTGGCGACGCCGTAGGGCGAAAGGGGCCGCGTGGGCAAATTCTCGTCCTTACGCAATGTCTCCGCATCACCGTAAGCGGAAGAAGAAGCGGCGTAGAGCAGCCTTTTAACGCCCGCCTCCTTAGCCGCCCATAACGTATTCAGCGTCCCTGTTGCGTTCGATTCGTGGCTCTCGACGGGATTTTCCACCGAGCGCGGCACCGAAGGCAGCGCCGCCTGGTGCAAGACGTACTCGGCGCCTTCCATCGCGCGGCGCACGTCGTCCAGATGGCGCAAATCGCATTCGAACAGGCGGATCCGCTCCGCAAAGGGCTTGAGATTTTCGCGCAATCCCGTGGAAAAATTATCCACGACGGCGACTTCATGGCCTTCCGACAATAGATGCTCGACCAGATGCGAGCCGATAAATCCGGCGCCTCCCGTAACGACAAACCTCGCCATGCTTTCTTCCTTCTATTCAGGGATTTCTCGTAATAACGATTCGTTTCCAGAAAAGGAAACATTGTTCTTCACTCTAACGAAACCCTTTAAAAAAGCAATATACGCAGCGCCGCCGAAAACGGAAGCGATTATCTCATTAAACGGAATAGGCGGAAAAACCGATTCCAATCCAATCCTCCCAACATCGATCTATTCTCCGTCAATATCAATTTAGGATTCTTATCCTGCGTTGTCCCCGCCGTATCTTTCTCGTAGAAAACAATGGAGGCGTCTCCTTTCAAAGCAAAACCCAACGCCGTTACTTCTTGCGCATACTCGGCGTTAAACGACGCGGAAATATTTACGGCGCCGCTAATGGGAAACTGCGCGATTAACGCTCCCATTTCCGTTGATCCTTCTCCCCCCACAGCTTGCCAGGAAGCCGATGAATAATTGCGAAAATTCCAGGTTGCGTAGGTTCCTTCAGGAGGCGGATTATACGCCGCTCCGGGATCGTCCCAACGGAATTCCTTGAATTGATAAAGGTAAAGCGTTCCGCTGGAAATATATTGTTTGCACGTCAACAGCAATTCCACTTTATATTTTCCCGCTGGAACCGTTAAGCCGCTGAATTTCAACAAGGCTTTTTTATAGTTCGTATTCACGCATAGCAGATTGCCTTCGCATTGATTGCGATCGTAGATATCAAGGACAATTTCTTGAGAATTGGAATAATCGTACGCTCCAACCTGGTAGACATAAACCTTCGGCGCCGCATGGGCCAAATGAATCAGGGACAAAAAAAGGATAAGAAATGGCCATCGTAGTTTATAATTGTTCATAATGATCTCCTGGATAGCGATATGAAAAGAGAACGAACCTGCGAAATTCCGCTTGACGGCGTCTCTATAAATAAGGAAGAAAATGCAATTTTCTTGTTTTAATAAAAAATCAAACCTATAGTGAATGCAAAATTGAATATTCGGTGACATTGATCCATGACGAAAATCTATACAAAAACCGGCGACGATGGATATACGTCTCTTCTTGGCGGGAAGCGAATCGCCAAGGATTCGCTGCGAATCGAAGCCTACGGAACGATAGACGAATTGAACGCCTTCATTGGTTTCGCTATTTCCCAGGATGCGTCCAAAGATATCCAGCCTCTTCTAGAAGCCATCCAACGCCATCTATTTCGGATTGGCGCTATTCTCGCTTCGGACAATGAGCTGGAAAAAGAAAAAAGAGGATTGTTGTTTCCCCTCGATCATTCCGAGTATCTCGAACAACAAATCGACTTCTTATCCGAATCTCTGCCCCCTTTACGGCATTTCATTCTGCCCGGCGGTTCTCCCGCAGCGTGCGCCTTGCATGCCGCCCGCACCGTCTGCCGCCGGGCGGAACGGCGGGCGTTTGCGTTACATCAATCGGAACCTATGGATAAAGCCGTTTTGATTTACCTCAACCGTTTGTCGGATTTGCTTTTCGTCATGGCTCGATATCAAAATGCAAAAGACGGCGTGGAAGAGATAATTTGGAATGATGAATGATGAATGATGAATGATGAATGATGAATGATGAATGATGAATGATGAATGATGAATGATGAATGATGAATATGGGATTATTAGATCATGTTACGCAGCGAGTACTTTCATGCCATCGGAAAAATTGTTCAAAAGAGGCGTTGAGGCTTCTTTATGTTCCGTTATTGAATCACGAAATCATGAAAAGGCTCGAATTTCACGAAATATTCGAATCCCGATATCTCGGATTCTATTGGATATTGCGGAAAATCTCGTTCGCAACGCAATTCCTTGCGCTAACCGTTTTTCTTTTCTTTTTTTCGAGTTTTTCTTTTTCATTTCGAGTCTTCGTGATTCAAACGACGACGGTAAGTGATTCCTTTAATTTTCTATTGCACATAACATGAACGGCGAATATGGAAGAATTGAGACAGATGAAGGAATCCAAAAACATCCGAGAAATCCGCAATTCGAAAATTTCGCAAATCGAATATGATCGCTAAACGCCCTCTCGCCGTTTCTCAAAAGGGGTTCTTGCTTCTATAATTTACTTTCGATCGCTATGGAGGAGAGAGGAAAAGATCATGGTCCGCGAAGAGATGACGCGCCGCGAATTCGTAACCGCCTCGACGGCGGGAGCGGGCGCGTTTGCGCTGGGAGCCGTCTTTGTACCTCCCGCCGCCTTTGGCGCCAACGACCGCTTGCGGCTGGGAATCGTCGGCGCGGGAATCCGGGGACAGGCGCTCATGAAATGGGCGCATAAATTGGAAGATTCGCACAACGTACAATGGACGGCGGTTTGCGATATCTGGACGCAGCGCCGCCATGCCGCCGCCAAAAAGATCGAAAGTTGGAACCAAAAACCGGCGGCTCAATACCGAACCCTCGATGACCTTTGCGCTCAAGAGGATACGGACGCCGTTCTCATCGCCACCGCCGATTTCCAACACCCCTATCACGCCGCCAAAGCCGTGCTGGCGGGCAAAGACATCTATGTGGAAAAACCCTTTGGCTGCGATTTCGATCAAATCAAGAAAGCCTGGCAAATTATTAAAGCCAGCGGCTGCGTGGCGCAGATGGGAACGCAAAGCCGGGGACGCGGCGTCTATTTCGGCGCGAGGGATTTCATCCAAAGCGGCGGCTTGGGGCGCGTTACCTACGCCGAGATATCCGATTGCGCCTTTCAACAATATTGGCGCATCAAGGACTGCGAATCGTCCATCAAGCCGGAGGATACGGACTGGCGGGAATTTCTCGCCTATCTCGATCCCGAAGAATATCATTGGAATCCGCGCCATTACCGCGAATTCCGCCTTTTCTGGCCTTTCTCCAGCGGCTGTTTCTGCCAATGGATGAGCCATCGCATCGACCTCGTCAACCTGGCGCTCGATTCCATCCCCCGATGCGCCGTCGCCTTGGGCGGCGTTTATCTCTGGCAAGACGGACGCACCAATCCCGATACGGTTCAATGCCTCTTGGAATATCCCGGCGGTACAATGGCGGCCTATCACATGCGCATGGGCAACAAAGCCAACTCGCGCGGGATCTACTTGTACGGAACCCACGGCATGGTCGATTTGCAAACGGGAACCGTCAGTTCCAGCGGCGGCGAAGGCGCGGTGCTCTGCGAAAATCCCGGCGCTTCCACTCCAGAATTCCACATCGATAAAAGCAAACTCATCCCGGAGAAAACTCTCTTCCCTTCCCCGCCCGATGTGGATCATCTAGGCGATTTCTTCGATTGCGTCCGCCGCCGCCGCCAGCCCCGCGCCGATGTGGACGCGGGCTACGCCCACGCCACGGCGACAATCATGGCGAATATGGCCTACCGCACCGGACGCCGCATCGAATACGACGCGGAAAAAATGGAGCTGCGCCCTGAATCTATCGCCTAAGAGGCCTATTTACGCTTAATCCCCCTTCATAACCAGTTATAATCACCCTTATGACATTGCGTCCAGATTGGGATTGGCGAATCGTATGAACGTTTTTACTCCAACTTGCACTATAGAATCGAAGCGGCGCCTACGCATCAGCGTTCAAGGCGCCGTGCAGGGAGTGGGTTTCCGTCCCTTTCTCTATCGCTTGGCTCATGAATTGGAATTGAAGGGTTGGACGGTCAATTCGCCTCAAGGACTCGTCGCCGAAGTGGAGGGCTATCCGCAAACATTGGCGATTTTTTTGCAACGCCTGCAAGAAGAAAAACCCAGCCGCGCCGTCATCCAAACGCTGGTAACAACGGAACTCGAACCGGCGGGCTATCAAGAATTCGCTATCCGCGCCAGTGAAGAGACCGGCGGCAAAACCACTCTACTACTGCCCGACATCGCGACATGCCCCGATTGTTTGCTCGAGATTTTCGATCCCAATGATCGGCGTTATCTCTATCCCTTCACTAACTGCACTAACTGCGGCCCCCGCTTTACGATTATCCGCGATCTGCCCTACGACCGCCACCATACGGCAATGTCAGCATTCTCCCAATGCCCACAATGTCAGGCGGAATACGATGATCCCCGCGACCGCCGCTTCCACGCCCAGCCCAACGCCTGTCCCGTTTGCGGGCCGCAAGTGGAATTATGGAACAAAGCGGGAACCGTTCTCCAACGCCGTCAGGACGCCATGCTGGCGGCGGCGCAAGCGATTCGCGACGGACGAATCGCCGCCGTGAAAGGCGTCGGCGGCTTTCATCTCATTACCGACGCCCGCAGCGAATCCGCTGTAGGGCGGTTGCGCCAACGCAAGCGCCGGGTTGAAAAACCGCTGGCGGTTATGTTTCCCTCGCTGGAGGCGATTCGCGAAGTTTGTTTCGTTTCCGATCAAGAAAAAACTCTATTGTTATCGCCGGAAGCGCCCATCGTTCTTTTGCGCCGCTGTCCAGGCGATAACTTCATCGCGCCATCCGTTGCGCCCCGCAATCCCTATCTCGGCTGTATGCTGCCTTATACGCCCCTGCATCATATCCTGCTGCGGGAATTGGGATTTCCCATCGTCGCTACCAGCGGCAATCTTTCCGAAGAGCCGATCTGCATCGACGAACGCGAAGCCCTCGCGCGGTTGGCGGGCATCGCCGATCTCTATCTCGTCCACAATCGCCCCATTCTGCGCCACGCCGACGATTCCGTAACACACATCGCCGCTGGAGAGGAATTGCTGTTGCGCCGGGCGCGCGGATATGCGCCATTGCCTTATCGTAGCGATTTCGATATGCCCTCGATGCTGGCTGTAGGCGGCCATTTGAAAAACACCGCCGCCCTCAGTCAGGGACGCAATGTTTTCATCAGCCAGCATATCGGCGATTTGGACAATCAACCTTCCTACGATGCTTTTTTGGAAGTGATTGCGGGATTAAAGAAGATGTACGGCATTACATTGGAACTAGCCGCCTGCGATCTGCATCCCGATTATCTTTCTACGCAATACGCCCAGAAAACGGGCTTGCCGTTGATCCCCATCCAGCATCATTTCGCCCACGCCGTTTCCTGCATGGCCGAGAATCGTCTTCAAGGGCCAGTTCTGGCGATTTCGTGGGATGGAACGGGATACGGAACCGACGGGACGATTTGGGGCGGCGAGTTTCTGACGGCGACGCTGTCCGACTTCCAACGCGCCGCACATTTCCGTTATTTCCCGCTGCCTTCGGGAGAAAAAGCGCTCAAGGAACCGCGCCGCGCCGCTTTGGGTTTGTTGTTTGAAATGATGGGAGACAAAGCGTTTTTATTGACGAATTCGCCCGCGCTGAAATCGTTTTCGGAGGAAGAAATCCGCATCTTGCGAACGCTGCTGGAAAAAGGAATCCATGCGCCCCACACGTGCAGCGCCGGACGCCTATTCGACGCCGTTTCGTCTCTTATTGGGTTGCGTCAAATCGTCTCCTTCGAGGGACAAGGGGCGATGGAGTTGGAATTCGCCATCGGCGATGCGGCGAGCGAAGAATTTTATCCTTATACAATTGTAAATAAATCTGCCGCTCCGATGGTCGTCGATTGGGAACCAATGGCGCAAGCCATAATCACCGAGGTTGAACAAAATCGTTCCACGGCTTCAATTTCTATAAAATTTCATAATACGCTGGTGGAAATTATCGTCGCCATCGCTCGTCGAATTCAGTATAAACAAATCGTATTGACGGGAGGCTGCTTCCAAAACCGCTATCTTATGGAACGCGCCGTCCAGCGCCTGCAAGCCGAAGGCTTCGAACCCTATCGGCATAGGCGCATCCCGCCCAACGATGGCGGCCTCTCTCTCGGACAAGCAGTCGCCGCCTATCATAGGAGCCGAAACCAATGTGTTTAGGAATACCCGGAAAAATCGTCAGCGTTACGGATGGCGAAGACATCTACCGCATGGGAACGATCGATTTCAGCGGCGTGCGCAAAGAAATATCGTTGGCTTATGTCCCCGAAGCCCAAGTTGGCGATTACGTCGTCGTTCACGCCGGATTCGCCATTAGCGTTGTGGATGAAGAAGAAGCCAACCAAGTATTCGAGTATCTAAAAGAGATGGAAGAACTAGCCTCCGGATCGGATACCGTTTCATGAAATTCGTCGACGAATACCGCGATCCAGCCGCCGCCCGCCATTTCGTCCGGGCCATCAAATCCACTCTGACGCGCCCGCGCTCCATCATGGAAATCTGCGGCGGCCAGACGCACGCCATCGTCAAATTCGGCCTTGACCAGCTGCTGCCCTCAAGCCTAACGTTAGTGCATGGGCCGGGGTGTCCCGTTTGCGTTACGCCAGTGGAAATGATTAACAAGGCCATCGAAATCGCCTTGCAACCCGATGCGATTCTCTGCTCGTTCGGGGATATGCTGCGGGTGCCGGGCAGCCAGCGCGATCTCTTTTCCGTCAAGGCGCAAGGCGGCGATGCGCGCATCGTTTATTCGCCGCTGGATGCGCTCAAAATCGCCCGCGCTAATCCCAACAAGCAAGTGGTTTTCTTCGCCGTCGGCTTCGAAACCACCGCTCCCAACAATGCCATGGCCGTCTATCAAGCCAAACGGGAAAACTTGGAAAATTTCTCGCTATTGGTTGCGCACGTTTGCGTCCCTCCCGCGATGGAAGCGATTCTTTCCTCGCTGGACAACCAAGTGGAAGGTTTTCTCGCCGCCGGTCACGTCTGCGCCGTCATGGGCTATCGGGAATACGAACCGATCGCGCAAAAATATCATACGCCCATCGTCGTTACCGGCTTCGAGCCGCTGGACATCCTCCAAGGCATCGCCCTCTGCATCAAACAATTGGAAGAAGGACGCGCCGAGGTGGAAAATCCATACGTCCGCGCCGTGCGCCCCGATGGCAACCTGGCGGCGAAAAAAATCCTCGCGCAAGTCTTCTGCCCCGGCCCGCGCGTCTGGCGCGGCATCGGCGAAATTCCCGATAGCGGCCTGCATTTAACGGAAGAGTATTCTTTCTTCGACGCGGAAATGCGCTTCGGTCTGGCGGAAGCGCTGCGCGCGAACGCCGCTTCCGAGTGCATCAGCGGATCGATTCTGCGCGGAATAAAAAAGCCGCACGAATGCCCCGCCTTCGGCGTGCGCTGTACGCCGGAGCAGCCGCTCGGCGCGCCGATGGTCTCTAACGAAGGCGCCTGCGCCGCCTATTATCGCTACCGCCGCCATGCTACAAAAGGGAATTGATCTCTTATGTTACATAATCAATATTCCCTCGCCCTCTGGGAGAGGGTTAGGGTGAGGGGTTTTAAGTCTAACCATATCAACCCTCACCTAACCTCTCCCAATCTTGGGAGAGGGATTTGAAAAGCAACATTCAACGCAGTTTTGGTATTAATCATTTAAGGTAAACTTCATAATGGATAATTTCGTTTTTTCTTCCTCCTGCCCGCTGCCCATCCAGAGATATTCCCATATCACCCTGGCGCATGGCGGCGGCGGGACGTTGATGCGCAGTTTGATCGATTCGGTGATTCTTCCCGCTTTCGGCGATAAAAATTTGGATCAACTGCACGATTCGGCGGTTATGCAATTTCCTCAAGGACGCCTCGCCTTCACGACGGATTCCTACGTCGTCCATCCGCTCTTCTTCCCCGGCGGAGATATTGGTTCCCTGGCCGTGCATGGAACCGTCAACGATCTGGCTATGAGCGGCGCCCAGCCTTTATGGCTCAGCGTAGGATTTATTTTGGAAGAAGGTCTGCCATTGGAGACGCTGCAACGGATCGTCCACTCCATGCGCCGGGCGGCGGACCAAACGGGAACGGCCATCGTTACCGGCGATACGAAAGTCGTAGATAAAGGCAAAGGCGACGGCGTCTTCATCAACACGGCGGGCATCGGCGTCATCGAACACGCTCTCGAAATCAATCCTCAACAAGTCAAAGTTGGTGACGCCGTACTCATCAATGGCGACATTGGCCGCCACGGCATCGCCGTCATGGCCGCGCGCGAAGGCTTGGAATTCGAAAGCGGCATCAAGAGCGATTCCGCTCCCCTAGCGGATTTGGTGATGGCTCTAATCGCTGGCGGCGTCGAGATTCACTGCCTGCGCGACCTTACGCGCGGCGGCCTGGCATCGGCGCTGAACGAAATCGCTCACGCCTCTCAAACCATGATCGCCATCGACGAACGCGCCATCCCCGTCTGCGATAACGTCAAAGGCGCGTGCGAAATGCTGGGCTTCGATCCGCTGTACGTCGCCAATGAAGGACGCTTCGCCGCCTTCGTCGCGCCGAAAGACAAAGAAAAGGCGTTCTCCATTCTTTCTTCCCATCCGCTGGGCGCAGGCGCTTCCATCATAGGCGAAGTCAAAACGGGAGCGCCCGCCGTCGTAATGAAGAGCCAACTCGGCGCCATGCGAATCGTCGATCTATTGAGCGGCGAACAATTGCCGCGAATCTGTTAAATAATCTCCTAAAAGATTTATAATAAAAAAAACTTGAATCGCTCACTGACGGGCAATTCACTGTATTGGAAAGAATTCATTCATGATTAAATGGCTGCGTTTCATTATCATCATAGCAATTATAGGCCTATTGGCCTTGGCTTATATCAATTATAAGCC
>JBFMBP010000051.1:9749-14329 GCA_040755155.1 Candidatus Omnitrophota bacterium
CTTGAATCGCTCACTGACGGGCAATTCACTGTATTGGAAAGAATTCATTCATGATTAAATGGCTGCGTTTCATTATCATCATAGCAATTATAGGCCTATTGGCCTTGGCTTATATCAATTATAAGCCTTCGGAAAGCGGCGATTCGGTCGCCGATCGCATTCATTCACAGTTGCAAGAGTTGCAAAGCCAAATCGCGGATAAAATTCCAACCTTAGCCGATGACGCAAAGCGGCTGATGGAAGATATAAAAACGAAACTCTCTCAAAAGAAAGAAGCGGAACGCCAACTCGGCGCCGCCAATATAGAATCCGTCTCCAAGGAAAAATCCCCCGCCGAAACCAAAGAAGACGCCCAGCTATCCGAACGCATGAAAGAGATGATCGAGAAATTAAAACAAGTGGACGCCAAGGAAATGGCGGGAAATATGCAGGAACTTTACGAGAATTGGAAAAAACTATCCGCCGCGAAAGACGACGCCGCCCCGGAGGAAAAACCATGATAACCATCTCGCATCAAACCATGCAATGGCTGGAAGAAGCGGTGCGCCGCGAAATCGAAGGTTCGCGCATAACGTCCCAAAACGGAACCGTTCTCTACACGCCGGACGGCGTCGGCAATTACGGCGCTTTGTGGACGCGGGATTTTTATTACATGGCGGCGCTCTTCGACCTCTTCCCGCCGCAAAACCTGCGGGCGGCGATTCAATACCTGCTTGAAGGCCAACGCGCCGACGGCATTGTTCCCGACCGGCGGCAAGCCGATGGCGTCAGCGTCTACGAAGCGGGGGGCTGGAACCATCCCGTAGCCTTGCCCCCGCTGGACAATTCCGCCTTTCTCGTTTCGCTCGTCTATGAATACGTTATCCATACGCAAGACGACGCCTTTCTGCAGACGGCGCTAACGCCGCTGCGCTGGGCAATGGACGCCAACCCGCGCGGCTCTCACGGCCTCGTCTGGAACGATCCCCAATCGCCTCATTCGCCCTACGGCTTCACCGATACGGTAGGCAAAACCGGCGAGTTGCTTTTCTGTTCGCTTTTGGATTGGAAAGCGTCCAAAGAACTCATTGCGCTTAGCCGCCGATTTCAACGTGAAGATATGGCGAATCTCTTCGATAAAAGAAGCAAGGAAATCGAAGAAGGGATATCTATCTTGATCGATTCCCATTCCGGCCTCTTCCTGGCCGCTTCCGCCGATTGCCGCCAAATCGATATTTGGGGCAACGCCTTCGCCTACGCCATCGGCTTTCCCCTCTCCCCGGATCGAAAAAAACAAATCGTAGAGTTATTCGTCAAACGGCGGGACGATATCGTCGAGAGGGGACAAATCCGCCATCTGCTCAAAGGGGAATACTGGCAGAGGATGTTGGTTCCCATCAAGCAGGGAGAATACCAAAACGGCGGCTATTGGGCCACACCGTCGGGATGGGTGATGCAAACGCTGGCGCAGGACGAACCGGAAGCGGCGCAAAGCCTCCTCAACGATCTGATCGCCGATTTCAAAGAGCGGGGAATTCACGAATGGATCAACGGCGAGCGCGTCCAATTGCCGCACTACGTCGCATCGATCACGAATACGCTGAAAGCCGTCCACGACTTGCGGGCGGAGAATCTGCTGAATGTTTCAGATTGATTCCTATCCGTTTTTAATTGGGGATGGCATGAATGTAAATTTTTTTATAGCCGAATAGGCTCTTTCTAAACTAATAGAATGATGAACGGCATTATCAATATTCCATCTTTTTTCCACGAAGCCAATCATAGCCCCATTATAGTCAGGTCCTTGTTTTCTGGCGCTGCCATGCGGAGGAACAATAGCTTCGCGGAGGTCTTTTTTCCGCGATTTCTTTGCAAGATTGATTAATGTCTGCTTTGGGTCAGTAATCTCTTCTACATTTCTTGGAATCAACGATGGCGAAATATGAAAATAGTCGGCGATTCCTTCACCGTCTGCGAGCAGCCACGCTTCCACTTCGCGAACGGCGACGCGAAACAGCAAATTGGGATGCGCCGCCCTTATAAGCCATTCTTGAATCAGCGCAGGTGGGCATTCGGCTCGATCAAGATCGGCAAGGACAAGATAAGGAATGATTTTCGCGGCATGGTTGTAAGCGGATATATGCTTTTTTAAATAATTGACGCCTTGCTTTCCATAACATACATTGACCAGAAAATCCCGATTAGAATAATCGAGGATGCGCCGCAGCGCCGCTTCGCTTAAATCGTCTTCCACAGCCAGCCTGATAACGATAGGAGTCATGCGCTGAAGGACTCCAATTGCCTTACCGTTCCCGGTTCCGTTCGCGGAAGCACGGCTTCGGCTATGGGCATACCGGCTTCCAATAAAAGACGCACTTCTTCAATAGAGGATGAAATTTCCGCTCTGGTTCCCTCTTTGTCGGGAGTCAGTAAGATTACCTCTTCGCCGCCGATGCCTTTATCCAACAATAAATCAGCGCTATGCGTGCTAATCAAAACCTGTCTTTTTTTCTGTTTTTGCAATCGATGGATCAATGAGGGAATTTTTCGAATAATGGACGCATTGAGCGATAATTCCGGCTCTTCAAGAAGCAACAGCGAATCGCCTTCAAGAATCGACCAAAAAAAGCCTAGTAAACGCAGCGTACCGTCGGAAAATTGATCTTCCCGCTGCTTGGCGCCTTTGGCTCGCCAATGTTCATAAACCGCTTCGAAATGAGGAATTCCCATTTTATCGTTATCGATCTTGAGTTCCTTCAGTTGAGGTACGGCGAGACGCAAAGCTTGCTCGATCTTTTTAAACCGCGATTTTCGAGTTTTCTCGGAAGTGCGCATGATCCGATCCAAAAAATTCCGGCCAAAGGGATCGCCTTCGATTCCCGGCCCCGTGAAGGCGTTGGGATGGCGAAGCAATTGAGGTACCAAATGCAGATAAGTAAACGATTCGAAGAAATCAGCGATGGGCCGGAATTCTACATTGGCGTTGATCTGTTCCAGGTGAGTTTGGATCAGACGTTTTTTATCTTCTTTATCTTTTTTGTCTGGACGTCTTGCTATTTCATCACCGTTTTTCCAAACGATTTCTTCCGCTATAAAGGGTTGTCGATTGCCTCTCACTTCTTGTTTAATAGCAATTTTATATTTCCAAGTTTCTGAAGATTCGGAAAGATGGATTTCCATCTCGACGATTGGATCGCGTCTAGCCGCCAAGCAGCGGATTTTGGATAATCCGCCGCGAAGATCGATGGCATTCTGAAGCCCGCCGCCCTTTTGACGGGCAATGTCGCGCAAAAAGCGGAAAGCATCCAATAAGTTCGATTTGCCGGAGGCGTTGGGACCGACAATGAACATCCGCTCCTGGAGTTCAATATCGATCGATTGAAAATTACGCCAATTCTTCAGAATTAGACGCTTGGCAATCATTCCTACGTCTCCCACGCTTTTAGGCTTTCTCTTCTACGTTCATCTCTAATGATAACAGCCATACTTATGGAATCGCTAGTATAGCGTTATTCATTTACATCCCGCTTCACGGCGCTGTTTTCCGGCGGCAATGGGCCGATATAGCTCCGGCTGACAACCGCTTCGTCGAACCAAACGCGGTTGAGGCGTTCGCTGTGATGGACGTAGAGCATCAGCCAAAAATCGTTGATCTTCAACTTCTCGTCCGTACGCCAACGGATGCCTTTGAATTCCCCCTTAAGTTCGCCGTCGATCCATAAGGCTTCTTCGCCGTCGGCGGCGCCCGGCGTATTGGCTTTGACCATCATTTCCATGCAATACCAACGTCCGCGTTCGAGGACGACTTTCTTTTCCGGACGCTTCATTTCGCCCCAATATTGGTTCATCTTGGGATCGATGGGCATATCCATGTGATAGGTGTACATCATCATCTCGCCCGGCGGGGGATACTCGCCCCACGAGCGCCACGGCTCCAGACCGGTCGTGAAGAAATCGCCGCCGGATGGTTTTTTACCCGCTTGGCCATAAGCAGACCATTTGTTGTCGAGGCGGTTCGCCAGCAGATGAACGAAGTGCATGTGGTTGCCCTGATCGAAATCATCGGCGAATTTGCAATACCAGCGGGCGTAGACGCGGTCGAAGCCGGGCATAAACCATTTATTCAACTTCGCGCCCTCGCCGTCGCCGATCCGCGCCGTCATTTCCACAGCGCAACGCCCGCGAAAAACGTTTTGGGGATCGCTGACGATTTTGAGCCGGGAAGGATCTTTCTTGACCGACTCCGCATCCCATCGATCCAGATGGCCGCTTTCGAAATCGTCGGAAAATATTAGATCGGTCTTTATTGCGGCTTCTTCGCTCCAACAGGAAATCCCTATCGCCGCCGCAAGGAAAAATCCCCAAACAAAATATTTTAATTCATGAATACGATGGTTCGATATCATATTTTTTCCCCTTGCCTGCTTTTTCGTCCTAAACGTTCGCTATAGAGTATAGATAATGTTCGTATTACGAGTTATAACCTAAAGGTGTGGATTGGAAAGAAAAAGCAGCGTACCCTTTCCTTAAGCGAAGAAGGCTGAAAAGCCCAAAAGAAAGGATACGCGCTTATGTTCAAGTTTACTCAGGAAGAAGGATTC
>JBFMBP010000052.1 GCA_040755155.1 Candidatus Omnitrophota bacterium
TTTCAGTAAAAGTGAATGGCCAAAGTATAAAAGCAATTTGAAGTCGATTACAGCATTTTGTGTCCATAACTCTATAATTATAAGATGATTAGATTAACTTTCGATTGAATTTCCCCGGACAGTAGTGCAATTGCATGAGTTCTTGATACTCTAGCGCGCACCAACACCTTCTCCATCCCCGCTATAGTGGAATGTAAATTAGAACGGTATGCTCCAAAGAGCCACCATTTTGCTTTTACACTTATATTCCATAAATTTTTCGGTTCGTATTGCATTCTTTCCGGCTTCACCTTCTCTTCCACAACCGCCAAGCAATCCGGGTAATCCGCCGCTACCGGGCTATCCCAATCTTCCGGTGCGGTTTCCCGATTCAGCGGCCAGTCGAAGAAATTGATTACCCAACGGTTGGGGGATTGATCGGGGCGGGAGTTGAGGTCTTCGCCATTGAGATAGGGGAACAACACGTCTTTGTTTTTGGAATCTTTGTCGATCAAGGCTTGCGCTTCTTCGGGAGTCAAGACGAAGCCCATACCGAGAACTATCGAACCTTGAAAGGATTTATTGGCGTTGGCGGCCAGGCGGTAAGGCTTGCCGCTCGCTTTGCCGGGCTTGGTCAAAAAGGCGGTGATGCCGAGTTGCGGTTTTTCGTCCAAAACAAATTGATTTTTCCATAGCCCTTTTCGCGCCCAAACATGCGCCACTTCCAGGTTCGCCTCCCCCGGCCATTTGCGGCTGGGAATAGCGCGATGGATGACGCAACCCTGTTCCGCCAATTGCTCCAAACCCACCTCGCGGGTATCTCCCTGGGCAATAGTGTTGGTGGCCAGCAAACCGAATCCGCCTTGATTTCGCAATAAACTATTAGCCCGTAAAAAGAAATAGGCGCATAGATCGGCGCTGCCCTTCTTTCCAGCGGCGAGACAATCGATCAGGTAATTGCGGTAATCGGTTCCCAATTCGCCGGTGATCTTTTGCCCGCCCATAAACGGCGGATTGCCGACAATGGCGTCGAATCCGCCATTGGGACGCAGGAAGACTTCGGGAAACTCCACCGGCCAATGGAAGGGATGGCGGGAAGAGATTTCCGCAGGAGCGCGGCGCAGCAACAGTTCCTGAGCCAAGCGCCGCAAGGTTTTCATATTCAGTTCATAGTCAGGATCGTCATGATGGATTAATACATTGTAGATATGATCCAAAATCAGGTTGCGCTCCTGCAAATACTCTTCCGGCGGAGCGCCCTTGCGTTTGGCGGCGTTGCCGTCGGCGCAGGCGATAGCGGCTCCCGCCGTCAAATCCCCCACCAGCCGGATAAATTGGGTCGCCTGATCCGCTTCCCGTAAAAGCGACTCTTTCCGCTGTTGATCGGCGCTGTCATTGACAATGTAAGATTCCAATTGATTTCGCTTATCGTTGGCGATGCGAAAGGCTTGTTTGGCCGTATCCGAAGAGAACCAAAAGAAATCCTGAACGCTTTTTTGCAGCGATTCGTCCGGCTTGATATGAACATGATCGATTTGGAGGGCGTCCACCGTACTCAATAGCGAATCTCCGCCTTTAAAGGCGTGATCGAGAAAGGTGAACGGACGGTTCTTGTCCATCGTAATCAGCCAGAGAGAAAGTTTCGCCATCTCCACCGCCAGCGGATTTTTATCCACTCCATAAAGGCATTTCTCCGCCACCAGCCGCCGGGCTAGAATGGTTTGCTCTTCTTCCTGCTCGGGAATCAACCGCTCGCCGATTCTCCCGCTGGCCGGATCGGCGTAAGGAACGGTCAAGGCGAGCTCAAGGCCTTTCGCCTGAGCGTCGAGTTTCGCTTCCGCCCATTGCTGCATGATGGCGTCCGCCAAAAAGCGGCAAGTCTGCACCAGAAACGCCCCCGATCCCATCGCCATGTCGCAGATTTTTAAATCGAGGATTTCTTGAAAACTCAAGCGACAGCTCTTTTCCTTCGATTTCCCTTCCGCCATTTCTGGGTAGAGGATCGGTTCCAAGGCGTGTTGAACGATAGATTCCGTGAGCGAACGAGGAGTGTAATGGGTTCCAGTGCTGCGGCGGGTGGTTCCCTGAGTTACGTATAGGCTGCCTTGAGGAATGACGACGGGATAGCCGAAACTGTCGTCCCGCACCAGTTGCGCCAAGGGGAGCGCTCGCTTGAACAACGCCTCATCGTTGTCGCATGCGCTGCGCAACCGATCTCGGCGCAGCGCGTCCGGCTGCGCCTCCAAATCGTTTTTCAAGGCTTTTTCGCTGCGCCCCGTCTCTTGTTTCAGAAACTGCAATATCTCAGATTCGCTCTTGGCCAGGAGCCGCTCCAACTGCGATAGTTCGATTTCCGGCTCGTCTCCTTCCTTGCCCTTCAAACTTACAACCGGTTCCTCCGCCCGCTTGGCGGTATGATCCAGCATCCCTTCATAGACATGGCCGATCTGCTCGATATCCAGCGCCCGAAACGACAAACGCCGGGGTTCCGCCGGTCCGCCGCCGGGAACCTTCACCCGCAGAATTTGCAGCGATTCGAGCAGATGAAGCGCCGTGCGGTTATCGACGGGAAGCGGTTTCGCCGGTTCGTCCCGCCAATGCGTTCCCTCCGCCCGGCCTTCAAGGAAGGGATAACGGTCGGGATTGAATAAATCCCCGCCGTAAGCGGGCAAGTTCAACCGGTCGTGCTGAATGCCGCCGTGTACGGCCCGGAAGATCGAGAGCAACCGGCTCCAAGCGTCCCGGCGGCGCTCCAAAATCTCCTCGCCGTTGTGGTCGGCGGTTTCCCGCAATTGTTCCTGTAAGGTGGAGACGGCGTAATTCCGGCTATAGAGTTCGTCGTCGAGAGGGAACAATCTGCGCTCTTCGGCGCAAAACAAAAAAACCAGCCGCATCATCACCGTCAGCGCCGCATTGTAGATTTCCGTTTCGGGAATCCCCTTGAAGAGCGTTCGATGCGAATCCCGGTCCGCCCGGTCCAGAGATTGAACCAACATCTCCACCGCCCGGCGAACCTGCATTCCCAACTGCTCGTTAACTTCCTGTTGATTGCGGGCGCTCTCCGCGAACAACGCCGCCAGAACGTCATTCTCCGATACGGAGAAGAAGCGGGAAACGCCCAGCAAACCTGGAAAGCGCGGAAAGTCGCAATCTCTTCCAGCCAGAGGTAAGCGTACCAGCGGATATAGCTGGCGGTTTCGCCGACTTTGGCGTGAACCAGCATCCATTCCTCGCCGTTGGTTAGAAGGCCAAGCGGACAATCCACTCCATGCAGCAATTCCATCATGCGGGTTGCTGGTGAAGCCTGCCATCGCTTGTTGGGAATGACTTTTTCCAGAGATTGATGGGGAGAGCAATAATTCGCCAGCAGGAGGGGGCGTTGATGATCCGGATGAATGACGGCGAAATCCGGCCGCAGCGTTTCCCCCCATTCCGGCAAAGGCGAACATAGATTTTGCAACGCTGGCCCTTGCGCCAAAACCTCGCTTGGCAGTTCCAGAATTTGCGTCATGACGTACTTGATCCAAGCGGAATGGATGGCGGGATCGTCTTTTTCCGCGAGCCAATCTTCATAGGTAAGCCGAAGGTCTTTGTATTGTTCCGGTTTGTGGGCGTCCAGTCCTTGCGGAAACGTCCTCATCAAGACTGGCATCGATAAAAACGGCCCCGATATATCCAAGAGCGAAATCCATTTGGCATGGTGACGGGCGATGGACATGGAGCAATCCTTAAAAACGAGTTATCGCGCCATTTTTTCCGGCGCTAAAAAGGTGACGGCGATCGGAAACAATTTGGGAGACGGTTCGGAGAAGCGTTGGCGGATCATTTCGGCTTCCCGTTCGATTTCGCCGGGGATCTGCTGGAGACGCGAACGAAGCTTCTCTACATCCTGTTTATATTGATCGATCTCCAATAAATCCCAAAATGTTTGTTGGGCGTCAGGATTCAATTCGTTCAATTCTTTTTGGATGCTGTTTTTCAATTCCGTCAAATTGGCGGTCATATCGGAGATTTCTTTGTCGGCGCGTTCTTGAATCAGCTTTTGCAAACCTTCCATGCGTTCTTTCATTCGGGCTTCCAGCGCCGCGATTAACGATCCTTTATGCGCAGGCCATAATTCGGCTAAGCGTTGTTTGATGGACGCTGGAGCTTCTTGCGGCAAGGCCGACAGGATCGCGTTTTTGGTTTCTTCCACTTTCAGACGGTTAAATCGTCCCTCTTTCAAAATCCCGCCAGCCAGAATGATTTCTTCATGCAAGCGGCGGTTGTCGTTGCCGATAATCAGCAATCGGGCGTGCGCTATCATGGCCGGAGTAGCAAGAATATGACTAGGAACCAATCGAGCCGTCACCCGATAAAGATGCTTCTCGTTCGTAGACCAGACTTCCGCCCGCAACAAACGCAAGCACATTTGAACCAGCCGGTGATTCAAATGACACAGAACCACATCATCCCGGCCTTCGATCAGAGTATGGTCAAACGTAATAGGGCGAATATCGCCGGAATGCGGATGAGCCAAACCCTGAGAACATAGGCTCCAACTGCCTTGGAATTGGGGAAGATAAAAAACCGGGCAGCGCGTCCTCCTTCCCGCCGGATCGTGCCATACGCCGGATAGTTGGGCTTCCATCAACGAAGGTTGACCCGCCAGTTTCAAACCCACTTCAACGACATGCTGAATATTTTCGGGGGAATAGCGGAAAGCGCATTTTGTCTCTTCTATCTGATCCATGAATTTCTTAATCTGTTCTTGAAGGTTGCGTTCCAGTTTTAAAATTCGGTTGGCGTTTTTTGCGCTCTCTTCCGCCGACTGCGTATCCAGCTGGTTGCGCTTTCCCAACATGGCTTCTTCCACCTGCTGGGCAATGACCGGCCCCACTTTTCCTAAATCCGTGCGGATTTGATTCACTTTCCGGGCGGTGCGCATCAAAAACTCCAGATCGGCTTCCAGATCGCCAACATTCAGGCTGGAAATCTCGGAATGCGATTGATACCCCTTACTCACAAAATGGTAAATCAACACTTCATTAGCGCGTTGGCCGTGCCGGTCGATGCGCCCGTTGCGCTGCTCCATGCGGTTGGGATTCCAGGGGATTTCGAAATGAATCAATTTATTGCAGCAATTTTGCAGGTCGATTCCTTCGGAAGCCGAATCGGTAGCCAGCAATATACGGACATCGCTTTGCGCGGGACTGGCCTGGAAAGCGGCCTTGATCTGTTCGCGAGAATCCGTATCCAATCCTCCATACAAAGTTAAAAGACGGCTGCCTTGCGTAAGACCTTCTCCCGCCAACAGATTGTGCAGCCATTTCTGCGTATCGCGAAACTCGGTAAATAAGATGACCCGTTCATTTGACCATTTACCGCTGGGTTTGAGCGTTTTCAATAACCAGCGAATCAATTCCTGCGTCTTGCAATCGGGCCGTCGAACGGCGTCATCCGCCCAATCGCGCATCCGTTTCAAATAATGCTTTTCTTCCTGAGTAAGATCATGAAAGAGCCTTGTTGTTGTCTCTATGGCATCCGTTTCCGATTCATCGTATTGGGCGTCGTCCGAGTAGGCTTCTTCCATGCGCTCCACCATCTGCTGCAGCCTATTAAGAGTGGGCGGAGAAATGGCGTGAGATTTTTTCCGTTGCGCAGTCCGTAAAGACTCTTCATGCTTCCTAAGCGTCGATTGAAAAGCGGCAATCGATGAAAAGAGGCGTTTTTTTAAGAGTTTTAAAACAAATTCCGCCGCAAAGGTCTCTTCATGAGTTTGAGTATTTTTCAATCGAGATTTTGTATACTTGTGGAGGATCGCATGGATTTCTTTTTCTTCCTGGCTGTATTCGACTTCAAGGGGAATCAATTTTCTCATTGGAAACCGGGGAGTTCCATCCCATTTTTTCGGCAATTCCGATTTCAATCTTCGAACCATAATCGAAGCGAGTTGTTTGGGATTGGGATCAATTCTCCGCGAGAAACGTTGGTTGTCCAGCAGTTCCAACAAAGCGGAAAAACTCTCGGTATAACCGTTGTGAGGCGTCGCCGTGAGAAACAGTTTATGTTCGAAATGAGGAACCAAGCGGCGAATCGTATGAGTCCTCCGAGAATCGACGGCATAGTGATTCCGGCCAGAAGGAGCGATATTGTGAGCTTCATCCACAATCAACATATCGAAGCGGCGGGGAAATATCGGCTCGCCTGCGCCAGGTAGTACCTCCATGAATTGCCTTAACGTTCGATCTTGCTTGAGATAATCGATCGAAGTTATCAACCGGGGGAAATGAGACCAAGGATTTACGCGCAACCCGCGCTTCCTTCTCAAATGGCGTATCAATTCTCGATCTACGATTCGAAACTCCAATCCAAATTTGTCTCTCATTTGGTCATGCCATTGGACCTGTAGGGAAGCGGGACAAACGATTAATACCGTTCGCACTCTGTGCCGAATAATTAGCTCTTGAACCACCAGACCAGATTCAATCGTTTTTCCAAGTCCCACATCGTCGGCGATCAATAAATTCACCCGCGGCATTCGGATAGCCCTGATTAAAGGATCCAATTGATAATCTTCGATCTCGATTCCGCTGCGAAAGGGAGATTGCAAAGAACGAATATCGGCGGTTGAGGAGGCTCCCCAAGCGACGGCGTCGAGAAACGCATCTAGGAGGGAAGGATCGTCAAAGCCGATTGGATCGGGAAGAGACGCTTCCTCGCGAATGCAAGCGCCCGGTTCAATCTCCCAAATCACCTGAAGTTCCTCGCCCAGCGAATCGTCTTCAATCGAAGAGAGGGATACCAAGTGTTGGGATTTCGAAAAGTGGGTAGAAGGCGCAATTAGAGAGGGAAGACTCGATTTGAGAACATCCAAAACCGCATAAGGCCGTTCTCTGAGATTAACGATTTGGCCGATTTCCGGCGCGTTGCTATAAGTGCTCGTCATTTTCCGATCCGATTCGAATGATTGTTAACCGAACTCCCCTCAATAAACAAGTACGCATCTTCAAGCAATCTACTCTTTTTCATACATAAAAACAGGAGCAGCCTTGAGTCAACTGCCCCTGTGTTTCCTTAACTTTCTTTTATCCATTAAAATCCTTCCACTGATAATTTAAGCCAGGTGTACGAATCGATGCTCGTCGGCGGGGCGGGCTTGTAGTATTGGCCTTGGTTGTCCAGATACGTCACGTTGCCCAAAGCGTCTACGGCTTGGAAGAAAAACTCCAGGCTTGGCTTATAGGCTAATTGGGCTTGCCATTCTTTGGGATTGGCGTTGGACTTCTTCATATCCGCCGCTTTCCATTCGCTCTCGCCATCCGTCCATAGCAGAACCAGTCGGTACAACGCATCTCCGTTTTTATCCCAGCCTTGGATGCTGGCTTGTACTTCGTTATCCGTTTTGAGGATCGGTTCTAACAAGGTTGGAGCGATGGCGTCCGTCTTTTCTCCCGTGTAATAGGTGCTGTATTTCACTTCCGTATACAATCGTTCGGTTTTCTTGTCGTCGTTGTATTGACCGGCGATAAAGACGAATTTTTGCAGTGGCGGAGTGTTGCCTTGCTGCGGGATCGTGTTCACCGTAAAGGGAATGGCCGGGAAATACCCGTTCTTATCGAATACGCCTTCATTCACATTCTCATCGCCCCACGCTCCGCCTTCTATAACGGGGTCGAAATTCGATAGCGTAACGTACTTCGCCGATTCCAGCACCGCGCCTTTGGGGAAGAAACTCTCCGCTCCGGTATAGAAGCCTATTCTTGGCTGGATCGGTTCGTTGACGTTCGTTTGCGTGACTCCATTAAAGGCGTAATAGCGTCCGGCGCCGGTTTGGTTTTCCTTCATGTAGTTGTCTTCCAATGCGGCTCCCAACTGCACTTGGAACAGGCTTCCGGTTACGGCTTTCGGCTCCACTTTCATCGGCTTCATGGCGAAGGGGCTTTGGTAGGTTTTTTCGGAAAGTGGATTGACTTTGCCTTGTTCGCTGGATGTTACCCGGAACATAGGTAGCCCGTACAATATCAATCCCGACAGCACCTTTGCATCGTCGCTGATGTTTTGTTTTACTTCCTCTAGGCTGAGGTTGGAATCCGCTAAGCCGTTGCTTTCGTTCAACCAGTATTCGCGCTTGGCTTTCTGGTAGGCTTCCCCTACGGTCATGGAGGCTGTACCTGAGATTAGCGCATCAATGAAACGCAATCCCAGCAATTCCGTGAAACCGATGCTTTCCAAACTTGATCCCGCGAAGGCGGTGGTTCCTAAATAGGTTCCGACTCCAGTTTTCATAAAGACATCGGTGAAATTGTCGTATTCTTTTGAGGGATTGGCGATACGGCGGTCAAGATTCAATCCGCCGTGGCCTCCCCAGTTTAGTACTATGGAACCTAGCATCGTATCGAGGTAGGTTTTTGCCGATTTCGCCGATAAGGGCGATATCATCTTGGTTCGATAAATCTTGTCGTGGGTTCCATGCAATCCGAGCAAATTAATGGGATTGTTCACCTTTATGGCGTCAACCAGTTCGAATAGGTCATCCCCATCGGGCAATCGATTCACGCGCCCCAGATCGGATGTTAAAATCTGCGCCGCTAAATCCGCTCCGTTCTTATAGGAATCGCTGCCCGCCACCAGCGCTTTGTCGAAATCGATCTGGCCGTTGTTAGTAAGGTAAGCATCGATCATGGCGCTCATCTCTTCCGGCGTCTCTACTAACCTTCCCACTAACAAATCGTTGGGCAAGTATAGTTCCTTTTCCAAGTCGGATTTCATCCACGACGGGGTGGAATCCGCATAGTAATCGTCCGTCAAAAGCCGGTCTTGGCGCAACGATATAGACAATGGATGCGTTTGATCCAGTTTTTTGTAATAATTGAATTCGCTGTTATTGGTTCGAGACTGGTTTTCTACGCGGTAAAATGGAATAGCAGCGTCCGAACCTATGATGACGAGATATTTTACCTTGGCGAATTTCTGCTCGATGCGCTTGCCCCCGATAATCGCCTTGATGTCTTCCGATACAGCGTTCGCCATGCGAATGTTATCCTGCCCTTCCGTTTTGGTTCCTAAATACATCAGATTGCTGTCCGCATCCCATGCTTTGTACTTGTCGCGCAGGGATGTGAATTGATCGAGGTCGATGATCTCGCCGCGCACGGTTTCATGGGAAAGCAATAGGCTTAGTTTGTTCCATAATGCAGTTGCGCGATCTTGGCCGAACAAATCTTTAAGCCGATTGCGAGAGATTACGAGGAGGGTGAGGATGTCTTCCGGCTTGGGCGTAGGCGAAAAAGTCGGCGTTGGCGTATTAGCCAGCATGGCCGGGGGCGCGTGTTCGACAACATCTTCATCGAGCGGCTGTGGCGCAGCGTGAAATACGAGGAGGTCTATTTGAAAGAATACGAAAGCGTGCGGGACTGCGAGAGGAATCTGGGCGAATATTTTCGGTTTTACAACGAAGAACGTCCCCATCAATCGCTGGGCTACGAGACCCCGCAGGAAGTGTATGCGAGTGGACATCGGCAAGCGGCGTAAAAAGATTGTTGAAGAAAGGAGAAGCCAACGGGACGCAGAAAAAGGAAAATTCGAGGGTGGGCAACTCCAGTCGGCCTACGGCCTCCTTCCGTTGCCCACCCTCGAATTCAGGCCAAACAGGACTTCAGGCATTCATGAAGGCGCAAGCGGAATTCCACCACTTTTTCCCGTTTTTCTGTCTTGACAATGGGGTACACTTTAGATTCCATAAGATTCGGTTCCGATCCAAATCATACCGGTATAATCTTCCCGAATGGCGCGAACGATTTCATCATGCATTCCTATCGAAGAATCCGGTTCTTGGGGATAATTCCTAAACGATTGCGTTTCGGGAATAAAGCGGCTGAATGGTCCTTTATCAGCAACCCAATTTCCTATCCAGAGATTTCCTAAATGATCCTCGAAAAGTGAAATCACTGTATTGCATGGAAGACTATCGGGATCGGAAGGATCGTGGACATACTGCGCGATCATACGACCGGTTTTCGGATCGAAATGATTCAATCCACCTCCATTCGTCCCCATCCAGATCGTCCCATCTCGACTGGCGCAGAGAGCATATACTCGGTTTTCATTAAGGCTGGTAGGGTCTTTGGGATTATTTCTGATATATTGAAATTGTTCTTGATTGCCGTCGTAACGGCAAACTCCATCGCCCATGGTTCCGATCCATAAGATTCCATTGTCGTCTTGGTAGATATCCAGGACGGTCTTAATGACGGCGTTCGGATCGGTTTTGCACACCAATTTAATCGGCCGGAATTGCTCGGTCTTCGGATCGAAAACGCATAGACCTCCATCCCAGGTCCCGATCCATAACTCCCCCTTTCCATTTGGCTGGATGCAACTGACGATGTTGCTGGGAAGGCTGTTGGGATCGGCGGGATCGCGGGAGTAGTTCCGATACGTTCCCTTCGAAGGATCTAACCGGTAGAGTCCATGCCCCCAAGTTCCAAACCAAACCATTCCGGACGCATCGACAAACAAGGAGAGAACATCGGGATAAGTATCATTTGGAGCCTTGATTTTGAAATGCTGGAACGTTTGCGTGTCCGGATCGAATCGTTCCAACCAACTATTCCCAACGGGGCCAATCCAAATTTTCCCGGATGGGTCCTCGGCGAGACGTTCCAACTTATCAATTCCCAATGAATTTGGATCGTTCGGATCGTGGCGGAAGGAGTAAAACGCTTCTCGAACTGGATCAAAAAGAATCAATCCTCCCGATGCGGTGGCCAACCAATATCTTCCTTTTCGGTCTTTTAAAATGTCGTTGATATAGTGGCTGCTTAAGCTGATGGGATTCTTGGGATCGTGGAAATAGCGCTTAAAAGTTCCATTCTTGGGATCAAAGCGATTCAGTCCTTCTTCGGATCCGATCCAAAAAATACCATTATCGTCCTCAAGCAGGGAAAATAATTCGTTATTAGAAAGAGAATTGGGATTTTGGGCGTGGTTCCGATAAATGACGCATTCGTAGCCGTTGAATTTGACCAAACCCCGATCGGTTAGAAACCACATGAATCCGGTTTTGTCTTTATGAATTTTTCGAATTTGATTGCTGGATAAGCCATCATCCATGGTAAGTCTGTCCACATACAATACCGAGGGAAAAGGGGAATCGGAGTAGGCTTGCAAAACAATGGAAAACATGCAGAAGAGAAACAATTGAGCGGTCCATCTTGAATGAAGAGCAAAATTATCAAAAATCCCAAGAGTAATTGGTTCTATTTTAGTAAAATCCATTCGCTTCTCCTTAAGCCGGGATTTCTCATTTAAAACGGGGAGATAAACCCACGTTCATGATTCTCAACCGATTTTCTCATGACAAACTGGATCGAATCAAGCATCCATTCCAGAAAATTATCCGTTCCGCGGCTATAAAACCGTATTTGGCTTTCTGTAATCAAAAAACTGCGCCGCTATCGACTCCATCATACGCCGTTTGTCTCTTATGGCGTTCAAAAATAATCATTTCATGGTCCGAAAGATTTATAAAAATGCCCCATAAACCAAGGCCAAACTGTTTTTTTTCAATTTATGGAATTGTTTCCTCTCCACGAGTTTCTTCTCGGCGATTTGATTTATTGCGGGTCTTCTTGCAAAGCTCGCCCAACGTTGTCAAAATTGCTATCAGACCGATCGGTTTCCAGCGACGTTCATGCGCCTCGGGAGATTGAGGCGCAACCGTCGAATCGGAACGCGTCGATCAATTCTTACACTCAGGAAGTCCTTGCCATGAACTGCAGACTCATCGCCTCTTTCGCGCTTACACTTCTATTCCTCTGTAACATCAGTCGTGCTCAAAAGCTGACGAAGCGGCAAAAAGTCTGCGTCAAAAACTGGAAAATTCACCTTTGCAAGGGGGATTTGGCTTGAAAAAAGCGTTGGGTTGCGCTATACTTAACTTATGTAAATACAATGTATAAGGTTGAGCA
>JBFMBP010000053.1 GCA_040755155.1 Candidatus Omnitrophota bacterium
CGCTTAGACCCTTGCGCGATTGCACCATCGTTATCGCCGCCGTCAGCGTCGTCTTCCCGTGGTCCACGTGCCCGATCGTTCCCACGTTCACGTGCGGCTTCGTCCGTTCGAATTTCTGCTTCGCCATATCGATCCCTTTCTGTCGGATAAAGAATCCAAGCCCACGACCGGGATTGAACCGGTGACCTCATCCTTACCAAGGATGCGCTCTACCGTCTGAGCTACGTGGGCGTAAAGAGGAAGAATTAGCATGTAATAATAGGTACGCCCTGCAGGACTGTCAAGGAATAATAAAGGAAATTAAAAGGGTTTCTTTCCTTTCCTCATATACTTTTCCGCCGTTCGGGAATATCTCTTTTGGGCGTTAATGCGGCTTCTTTTCCAATTCCTTGATTAGTTTATAGATTCCTTCGCGGATGAGAGGGATGCGGGGCGCGATTTCGTATTCGAGAATATCTGAGAGTTCCAAAAAGCGCTGCTCTTGCACTAGGTCGGATATTTCGTCGAGATATTTATGCATTTCTTCGTTGATCTCCAGAAATGAGCGGTTATCCACCATAATCTCATGGAAATCCAAACCCGTGACGGTTACGGCGTTTTGCAGACCTTTGTACAGTTCCGCCCAAGTAGTAGTAACGTTCTCCAATAGGCGCATTCCCTCTTGTTCGTTGCGAGACTGGATTTTCGAGGAGGTTTCCACCAGGGCTTCCTGGATATGGTTCATATATCCGGCGATATCGTACAATACTTTATGCGCCAGTTTGCGCGGCTCTTCGGAAATAAGCCGAAGGTCTTCGCAATCGGCGACGGTGCGCTTCTCGATGGAGGGATCGTCCCATCCTCCCATCATTCGGCCATTTACGTAAATCTCGCTAATGACGCGATTGCGCGTTTGCAGTTCTTTGGAAATTCTTTCGATGACCTCGCTCAATTGGGCGCTGTCCGTTTCCACAACTTCGACCGGTATTTTATCCACTAGAAGTTTCATGAACTCGGCTCTTCCAGAAAAATAAGAGTAGACGATTTTTATCCCGCCTCTTATTAACGCTAAAATTGCCGATAAAAACAAGAGGACTCGCCCCCTTTGAGTCTCTTCGGCTGTTGACGGGCTATAGGAAGAGGAATTAAATGCGGTGGCGGCTTATAGGATTGGCGCAATTCAACTCACAGCGTCGAAAAGGAACGCCGTATATCCGAATTGCAATTTGTCGAGGAGAATCCGATTATTGAAAATGATGAAAATCGATCCCGATCGAATCGGCCGGATTCTCCTAATCCGTTTATCCGCCTTAGGCGATTGCCTCGCGGCGATTCCCGTTTTTATGGCTTTGCGCAAACGATTTCCCCAAGCGCATCTTGCTTGGGCCGTTCAGGATAACTTCGCTCCTTTGATCGAAAACCTGCCTGGCCTTGATGAACTCATCATTTTCCCTCGCCAGCATTGGCGGCGGACGCCGGTTATCCCTAAAATCAAGGAAGCGGCGCGCCTCGCCCGCCATTTGCGCCTGCGCCGCTTCCATGCCGTCGTGGATGTGCAATCTAATATGAAAAGCGCCAGCTTGGCGTTTCTCTCCCGCGCCCCCATCCGCATCGGCCATGGCCGGGAAGAAGCGAAGGAACTGAGCTCCTGGCTCAATAACGTTCTGGTTTCACCCTTGCCGGAAATGAGTCATATCGTTCGCCGCAATCTCCATCTCTTAAGCGTATTGGGCGTAGAGTCCTGTGAACCGGAATTTCTATTGCCCCCTGATCCCCTAAGTGAACGCCGCGTCCGCCATTGGCTTCGGGAGCGGGATATTGCGGAAGGAAATTACTTTCTGATAACGCCCTTTTGCGGACATCCCGCCAAAGAATGGCCGCCGCGTTATTTTACGCAGCTGGCGGAGGCGATCGTCCAGGTGGGCGGCAAAGTGGTTTTTCTTTGCGGTCCGAGCTTAGAAAAAAGGACGCTAGCTTTGATCCCCTCTTCCTGCGCCGGTTCCGTATTTTTAGGACCGCGAACATCAATCCCCGAAATGGTCGAACTGATCCGTTTTTCGCGCTTGACGATCGGCGGCGATACGGGACCAGTCCAAATCGCTGGAGCGCTCGGCGTTGCGACGCTCGCTCTTTTCGGTCCTACGTCCCCGGAACGCTCGCATCCGTGGGGCGACGCCCGCGTTGTCCGTTTGGAGGCGAACCCTTCCGCCGTGTTGAAAAAAATAGAAGATTGCATATGATCGCGCTGAGAGGAATCTTGCCGGCGCCGGTAATGAATCTCTGGACTGGCGTTACGTCGGACGCCGTCCGGTAGTTTTAAGAGAAATAAATCCCTTTACGATTTACTGAAAATCCATCGGCTTCTATACTATGATAAATTACGAAAATGGCGGTTCGATTTTTTTAGCGATATGCGAAAATTATCTTTTGTTAAACCCTTCATGACGCTTTACGTTGCGTTAGTCGTCGTCATTCCTTTCAGCGAAGCGCTCCGTTCTCTATGCCATCTTTGGATTTCTTCGGAATACGAATCCATGGAATTGGCGGATTCGCCCTTGCTCTTCGCCGCTCGCCTGGAAGCAGACTTGGAACCGGATCATTATAAAGAGATCGGCGATCGGATTCAGGCGATCGATGGAATAGCGAGCGCTCAATTCGAAGAAGCTCCGATCCCGGAATGGGACGGCGAACCGGAGGATAAAGAACAATGGGAATCCATGTGGAAAGCCAGTCTTACTCCGATCCTTTACGCTACTTCCGAGCTGGTTTTGAATGAACCTGGCCGGATCGAAGAGATCGCCGGCCAGATCGGAAAAGTAAGCGGCGTGCAGGAAGTGCAATGGGATTCGGAAGGGATTTTTTCCCTCTCCGAAAAGACGAAGCGGTTGGAGCGGCTGCGAAGTTTCTTCAACGGTTTCTTCTTTATTTATATCGTCGCCGTTATTGCCGGGTTGTTGGCGGGATTCCCTCTGCCTTTGCGCCGTCAATACGCCATCCGGTTCGGAGCAGGCGGCGCCGGATCGCAAGTGAATCCCGAAGGAATATGGCTTCGCTCCGTGATATTGCATGTTTTAACGTCTACGGCGGGTTATGCCGTCGTTTTTTCTTTGTCGTATTTGTTCTTTCCCCTGAAAGTTCAGGCGCAAGGGGTTCCGGATTTCACGTCCTTACTCCTTCAGGGCGCCATAGCAACAGGTGGATTGACGGGCGCCATCGTCTTGATCGGCTGGTGGTTGAAGGCGGATGATATGGATATGGCGGCGCCGCCGATTCCGCCTGTTGCGCCATGAGGCCGCCTATGCGCTGCATCCCATTTGTTTTTGCAGTTTTTCTAGGATTCCTTCCTATCGTCCCGGCGCTGGCGCAAACGCCCAAAACCCACGATGACGCCCAGGCGCTCCGCAAACGGCTCGAAGAAGAGCGGCTGAAAATCCGAAGCCTCGAACAGAAAAAACGGACGCTGGAACAGACGATCGATTCGGAAAAACAAAGCCTGAAACGATATGACCGAATCTTGAGGGATTATCAATACAATTTAAAGGAAGCGCAAAAAGTCATCGACGCCGCCGATTCCGAGGTCCAGCAAATTACGGAACGCAGTCAAACTTGGGAATCCTTCTACCGGAAATGCGTCCGCGCCGCGTCCTCGCATTCTTTCCTATTAACGGCGGAGCCGTTTTCCCGCCGCCTCCAAAGAAATGCGATTCAGGAGGCGGGGGAAGATATCGCCCGCGCTCTTTTCCGAAATGTTCAAACCGAACAGCCGCGCTTGCAAGAACTGTTAACCGTCATTCAAGACAAAAGAGAATTGCAGGAACGCATTCTTAACCGTTATATGCCCGTCGATCTCTCTGCGAAAGAGACCAAGGAACAAAGGATCGGCGAGAAAGTAGAGGAAGCGGAAAAAACGAATTCCGACTACCAGGAACGCTTGCTCTCCATCGAGGAACTACAACGTCAACTGACGGCGTGGGAAGACCGCATCGCCGAAATCAATCGCAAGAGGATGTTGGAAGAGAAAAAAAAGCGGGAGGAACAAGCGCATCTCCTTGCTGAGCGGAAAAAACGGGAAGAACAGCAGCGGCTTTTGGCGCAACAACCGGCGAAGGTGAATCCCCAAAATCCCGCCGAAAAGAAAATATCGGCTCCCAAAGAAAACGCGCCGCCTCCTGAATCTTCCCCCGCCGTCTCCAGTGGACGGCCATTCTCTCAGCAACAAGGGAATCTTCCTTGGCCCGCCAAGGGCGCGGTGATTCGTCCTTTCGGGGAATACGCCTATCCCCAATCCAATATCACGATGAAAAGCCCCGGCATCGATGTCCGCGTCCAGGCGGGAACTCCCATCAAAGCCGTGGCGGAAGGCGAGGTTCTTTACGCGGGAGACATTCCCGGCTTCGGTCAAACGGTCATCCTCGCTCATGAAGGAAATTATCTGACGGTTTACGGGCGCGTTGCCGAAACTGTCTCGGTCAATCAATCCGTCAGCGCCGGACAGGTCATCGGAAAAGCGATGGGAATGGAAAACCAAACGGACTATCATTTTGAAATCCGCCAAGGCAAGACAGCTTTGAATCCCCTTCAATGGTTAAGTAGATAAGGATTTCGAAACGAGCATTGATTCCGCTCGTTTTCACGGTCATCATATAAAGGTCCCCCAAAGGGGCTGAACTGCGCCTTCATCTTATAAACTCATGTTGCGCAAGAAGGCCATTTTCCTGTGAATTTGCTGTTTTCCCAATCCCTCTCCAAGATGGGGAGAGGTTAGGTGAGGGCTGATAAGAATAAACTTAGCTTCCCTCACCCTGACCCTCTTCCATAGGGCGAGGGAAAGGAACTACGTAATATGAGTTATAAATATTGATTTCGAATATCGATGCGCCCGTCCGGCGATCATCCAAAAGGAGTTCCTTCATGTCCGCTCCGGGAAACAAGCCTTTCGTTCTTTTATTTGCGCTACTCCTCTTGATCTTCCTTTCTCTCGGCATCGGCGTTCAGCGAAGCGTGCTGGCCCTGGACGATATCGATGAAGAGTTGAAGCAGTTGGAAATCATTATCGACATTATGGGCATGATTCAAAAAGACTACGTCAATCCGGAGAAGACCAAAACCCAAGACCTTATCAACGGCGCTATCCACGGCATGGTCTCCAAACTCGACCGCTACAGCGTCTATATGGAAAAAGACGAAGCCAAGGAATTCAACGATCAGACGCAAGGCTCCTTTGGCGGATTGGGCATTCAATTCGACATCGTCGATGGATGGTTGACCGTCATCGCCCCCTTGCCGGGAACCCCGGCGGATAAAGCCGGCGTTATGAGCGGAGACCGGATTGTGGAGATCGAAGGCGAAAACACCCGCAACATCAACATCGATCAGGTTACGAAAAAATTGAAAGGCGAACCGGGAACAACGGTCCATATCGTCATAGCCCGCCGGGGCGAGTCCAAGTTGATCGAAAAAACCATAACGCGCGAAATTATTAATACCAACGCCGTGGAAAAAGAAGAAAAACGCATGTTGGACGGTTCCATTGGCTACATTCGGCTGCGCGATTTCACTCGCGACGCCGCCGAAGAAGTGGAAAGCGCCATCCAGGAACTTCGGCTTCAGGGGATGAAAGGACTGATTTTCGACTTGCGTTATAACGGCGGCGGTTTGCTCAATGTCGCCGTCAAGACCAGCGATCTATTCATCGAGCCGGGTAAAGTGATCATGTCCCATAAAGACAACCGGGGCGTGGAAACGAAATACTACGCCGAGAAGAAGCCACTGGGCGATTTCCTCCTGGCGATATTGGTCAATGAGTATTCCGCCAGCGCTTCCGAGATCGTAGCAGGCTGCATTCAAGATCAAAAACGCGGCGTCATCGTTGGGCCTATCGGCCATAAAACATTGGGGAAAGGCTCCGTCCAAACGCTTTACGACCTGAAGCAAGGCGCTTCCCTTAAACTTACTACTGCCAAGTATTACACTCCTTCGGGACGTTCTATTGAAGACGACCAAGGTCTCACGCCCGATGTTTTCGTCCAAATCACCGACAATCAAAGGGATGCTGTCCGCAAAGCGGGGAAAATCGGCTATCTTACGCCCGAATTGGTTGGTCAAAAGCCGAAAGAAGAAGCGCCGCATAAAGTGAGCGTCGAAGAAGCTTTCCAGCCTCCAAAAGAAACCAATGGAGAAGAGTCGATCTACGATATAGAACTCTACACTGCCTATCAGTGCTTGAAAGGAGCGGAGGTGCTTCTTTCCCTCGGCGCCGCGCAGAATTAATAATAATGTTACGCAGCCAATACTTTCATGCCATCGGCGGGGTGGCCAAGGGGGGTGGCGGGGTGGAAAAAGGGGTGGTAAGGGCAAGGTTGTTTTTGCCCTTGAAAGATCAATCAAAGGCAGACTATGTCTTGCCTTTGCCACCCATCCAGATTCAGACATACAAACGAAAAGAATGCGTTTAACCATTGCGAATCCTCGGAATTGAAACATCCTGCGACGATACGGGCGTTGCGATAACATCCGATGGCGTAAGAGTAGAAAGCAATCTCGTCTCTTCCCAGATCGAAATCCATCGCCCTTACGGCGGCGTGGTTCCGGAAATTGCGTCCCGCGCCCATATAGAAAACCTCTATCCTCTCGTCTCCCGCGTTTTGCATGAATGCGCCATTTCTCTGCAAGATATTGATGCCGTCGCTGTTACCTACGGCCCCGGCCTCGCGGGCTGCCTGCTTGTCGGCGTCTCGTTCGCCAAGGCGCTCGCCTACGCTCTGAAAAAACCGCTGATCGGCATCCATCATCATGAAGCCCATGTTTATACGACGGTTTTGGATCAGCCGCAGGAGCGCCAGCCTCCCTTTCCCCATCTTTCTCTTCTCGTCTCCGGCGGGCATACGGCGCTCTATCGCATCGACGGCTGGTCGCAATTGACGTTATTGGGCGGAACCAAGGACGACGCCGCCGGAGAGGCTTTCGACAAGGCGGCCAAAGCGCTCGGCTTAGGGTATCCCGGCGGACCAGCGATTCAAAAACGGGCGGACGGCTTCCAAGGCGAACGCATCGATTTCCCCCGGCCTATGCTCCATCAAGGGTATGAGTTCTCCTTCAGCGGCTTGAAAACTTCCGTCGTGAATTACATTCGCAATCGCCCGCCGGACGAAAAGGAAACTACCCGCATCGCCGCTTCTTTTCAGGAGGCGGTCGTCAATGTTTTGGTAACAAAAACCCTGCGCGCCGCAGAAGAATTGGGCTTGAAGCATATTTCGCTCGTAGGCGGCGTATCCGCCAATCAACCCTTGCGCAGCGAACTCACCCGCCGGGCGCAGAAGCAGGGCTGCATCATCTATCTTCCCGACAAGCGTTTTTCCATGGATAACGGCGCAATGGTGGCGGGATTGGCCTATCATACTCTCCGCGAAGGTAAAACTTCTGGTCTCGCACTAAACGCCGCGCCGTAAATTTCTATTGTCCATTCGGCTAGATTATTAAACTCAATTAACTTGCTTTTGGAGTTGATCTTTGCCCGCGAATCGGAGGGATCGCAATAAGACGAATAAATCTTGCCTTTGCCACACCATTTATTTTCGGATTTGCGGGAAAAGATTCTATTGAGGCTCTTGCAAAATTAATAAAATCCGCTTTTAATTCTCCCCCCAAGTTTGGGGGGAGTTAGAGGGGGGTTGATTTATTAGACTTAAAACAACCCCCCTCCTGACCTCCCCCAGGCTTGGGGGAGGAATAATAGAGTTTTGCAAGAGGCTCTATTGATTTAATTTTTTCCTCATTCCTCATTCCTCACTCATCATTCATAGATACTTGACATTGTCAACTATTTCTATTATTCTTAATGGTATCCAAAGCAAATTGAGGTAGGCGAAACATGATTCATTTAACGGAAAAAGCGGCGTCGGAAATTAAAAGCCTGATCGAGGCGCAGAATCTTCCCCAGGAAACGGGCTTGCGATTCGGCGTTCGCGGCGGCGGATGTTCGGGTTTGGGCTATTCGCTCAACTTCGATCTCGAAGCCAAAGACAACGATATGACTTTCGACAGTTTCGGCGTGAAGATCGTGGTGGATACGAAAAGTTTTCTCTTTCTCAGCGGAACCACCTTGGATTATACCGATGGCGCGAACGGCGCTGGTTTCGTCTTTAAAAATCCCAATGAACAAGGATGCGGCTGCGGTTCTTCTTGCGGAGCGTAAGAAATACTCCTTTTGAAATCCGATGCGATTGGATTTCCCCTCTGTAGAGCGAACTCGCGGAACGCAAGACGGATGAGAGGTGAGGAATTCGATGGCCGATAGAAACGATCCCTCGCCGGTTGTTCGAAAACATAATCTATCGCGCCGCTTCATTCTTTTTGCGGCGGCGGTGAGCCATGCCGCCAGCGGCGAAGCCTTATCCCATAAGCTCGGCGTGAAGATCACAGACGCCCAGGCGGATGCGCTGCGTTTTCTGGCCTTGAACGACCATGTCTCCATTGGGGAAATATCTATGGGTTTGGGCCATACTATCTCCGGCGCCACCAAAGCCGTCAATCGCTTGGAAAAGAACGGCTGGGTCGAACGCTATCACCAAGGCGACGATCAACGAGCCGTCTTTGTCCGGTTGACGAAAGAAGGAAAAAAACTAGCTGATGGCCTCCTAACCGAAACGGAAAACAGGATGAACCGCATCCTTTGGAAACTGCGGCCCGAAACCGTCAAAGGTCTGGAAAGAGTTTTGGAAGAATTCCTCAAGGATTTCATCGACGACGAGCAAGTGGCCGCAAAACTATGCTCGGCGTGCGGATATGAAGGCGGCATCAATTGCTGCGAAACCGGCGTCGATTGCGTTGTTGCCCACAAAATCAAGTCTCTGGACGGCTCCGAATGCGGTTGATTGATGCCGATCTTTCAATGGATTGAATAGTAAAACGACGCGATCCGCAGTTCCTTACTCGCTGATTCGATTTATCAATATTGTCTTCCAAAATGAAAAATCCGCCTATTCTCCAACTCATTCTTCGTTTTTTTTCACCCTTCCGTAAATTTATGTAAAAAATATTTGCAGATTTTTATTCTCCCGCTCTTTTTTTTGAGTAAATTTCCTTGTAATATTTCTTGACACGGATACAAGTGGAATTATGGTTTTTCCTGAAGTGGTTGGGTAATCGCATTGATGTTGAGAGTTTGGCCGAACAAAGAAATCTTTTAGGGGATGATCGATTCTAATGACAAGAAAAAAAGTCAGTTTCAGCCAAATCGTCTATAAAAGTCCAAAAATGGAGCAGATTGTACGAACGGCTCAGCGCATCGCCAATTCGGACATGCTGGCGTTGATTACGGGAGAAAACGGAACCGGCAAGGAAACCTTAGCGCAAGCCATCCATTACGACAGCGACCGCGCGGCGAACCGCTTCGTTTCGGTCAATTGCGCCGCTTTGCCGGACGCTTTATTGGAAACCGAGCTGTTCGGACATGAAAAGGGAGCGTTCACCGGGGCGGTTTATTCCCGAAAAGGGAAATTCGAACAAGCCCAAGGCGGAACCCTTTTTCTCGATGAAATCGGCGATATGAGCCTGACTTCGCAAGCGAAACTGCTTCGCGTCCTGGAAGAGCGGGTCGCGGAAAGAATCGGCGGCGGAGAACCGGTTCCCTTGGATGTGCGTTTGATCGCGGCGGCGGATCAAAATCTTCATCGCCAGGTGAAAGAAGGTTCTTTCCGCCAGGATTTATACTATATCATCAAGGAAGTTCATCTCGACATTCCGCCGCTGCGGGAACGGAAAGAAGATATCCCTCTCTTAGTAGATTATTTTATCAAATTCTACAATAAGCAGTACCACAAAACCATTATGGGAATTTCCGACGCCGCCCTGCAATTTCTCATGCGGCACGATTGGCCGGGAAACGTCCGAGAATTGCATCACGTCGTCAAATGCGCAGTGTTGATGAACGATTCCCAGGAAACCATTTGGCTCGAACATATTCCCCTCGACATTCACCTCTCCGAGTCGGCCCGTTCCGCCGAGGAAAAAGCGGAAACCAAAGCCGACGAATTGCTGGAAATATTATCCCTGGACGAAGCGGAAAAACGCCATATTCTTCGCATTCTGGAATTTACGCGATTCAACAAAAGCCAGGCGGCGAATATCCTTAAAATATCCCGCCCGACGCTCGACCGGAAAATCGAGAAATATCAACTGCACAATATCAAAGTTCAGGAAAAAATTACCCGGACGAAATAAAAAATCGAAAAGAATAATTCTTCCCCCCCACAGGGGGATTCGCAGCCAAACTCGACTATTCTTCCAGTTTGAAACTTGACATCGATAAGCGCCCACGATACCTTTCGATAATAGGGAAGACGATGACCGGCAAACAACGGCCAATGACTGATCGTCCTTGGCGAATCTTGGCGGCGGGATGACCTCTTGCTTCCCAGACTCGTTATCGTGGAGTAGGATAGAATACGATAGCGAGGAGAATTTCAATGAATTCGAAAAACAAACGGTTTCTGTTGTTCGCCGCCGCTCTAGGAACGGCGCTGGTTTTATTTGAGGTTCCAGAGACGCAGGCCCAATATGGCGGATATAATCAAAACTATAATAATTACAACCAGTACGGCGGTTCGCAGTATGGCGGTTCGCCGTATGGCGGCTCTTCCTACGGCGGCTCCCGCTTCGGCGGCATGTCTGGCGGCATGACTGGCCGGAGCGGATTGTCCGGCCGATCCGGACGCACCAGCCAATACAATCAATATGGCAACCAGGGATATAATCAAGGGAATTATCAAGGCTCCAGCTCCCGCAGCGGGCGAAGTACCAGCCGCTCCCGCAACAGCGGTTATCAATCCTACGGCAATCTTCCCCAAAGCGCTCAAGGACAGCAGAATGTAACTCCAGGACAAACTCAACCCCAAAACCCGGCTTCTACGCGCCGCTCCGGCTTGAAAGGCGGAGCGGGCGCTCCTGGAGGCGATGCGGCTGGGGGTATTTCAGTACAGGGAACCGCCGGAGGGAATGCCGCCAACACTGCCCCCGGCGCTCCGGGAAGAGTCGGCGCTCCCGCTAGTAAACCCGCTAAGCAAGCAGAGATAAAAACGCGCCAATCCGCCGTTCTCTATCTCTCCACCCGCGATACTATCGTATTGGTCGACGAACCCATTCCCGTGGATGTCGTATTGGCCAATCCCAAAAAAAACACGTATAACAAAATTTCTTTTTCTTTAAAATATAATCCCAAAGAGCTTAAACCCGTTGCTGGAAAAGACAGCTTGGATCAATGGATTCCCGCCGCCTCGGTTTCTTATTCCTTAGATGATAGCGACAAGGTGGAAGCAAAAGCGGCGGCCCCCAATGCGGAGACGGTGAATACGAATGCCGCCCCCGCCGCTTCCGCCAAAACCGATAAGGCAACGCTGGAAGAAAAGAATGCCGCCGATGCGGCGCCTCCCGTAAAAACGCAAACTCCATTCATTATTCAAAAAAAGGCGGAAGTTTTTAAAGTCGTGGATAATACGGTGGATGACTTGAATGGGATTATCACTTTTTCCGCTGCGGTAACCGGCGATAACATCAACGAATCGGGAGTGGTGGCGCGAATCACTTTCCTGACGTTAGCCGAATCCTCCAGTTCCAGCCTGGAATTTCTTTACGAAGAACCGGGTAAGGAAGGGGAAGGCGACTTATTGACGGCGCTCTCCTCCGCAAAAGAGGATCGTCTTGGCGCCACAAGCAACCCCTACGATGGAACCATCAATCTGGATTTCCAGATCGTTTCGTCCTATGAAAAAGCCAAAAGCAAACCCATCGTCAAACGGGCGGACGAACGGGATTCGGAAACCTCCGAAGACATATATAATACCCGTCTTCGCTTAATCTCTCGTCAGGAAAACGTCGATGTCGGCGAACCGATTGATGTGGATATTTATCTGGATAACAAAGATAAGGCGCAAATCGACTCCGTCAGCCTTTTGATCGCCTACAATCCCCGTTGTCTCGAAGTCATCGATTCCGACGATTTCGCTTCCGGCGTTAATATTGACGATAAAGAATACAAAAAAGATTTTCCCTTCGATTTTCCCAAAATGAATACGGTCGACGCGGATAAAGGCATCGTCGATTATCGTAAGATGGGTTATAAAGTTCCTATACGCGGGGACGGCGTATTGGCGACGATTCATTTCAAGACGCTTCGGCCCACGAAGAAAACCACTTTGAGAGTGTTCTTGAACGAATCCGGCGAAGATCCAACTACGGGAATCTTTTACCGTTACAAGGATCGCTTGGGCGACCCTAAGGATCCTTTCGACGGCGTTACGACATGTTCGGTCTCCGTGCAAGCAACGGCGGCGTATATCAAAAAAGTGCGCCCCTCCGGCGATCGGGGATAAAAACCGAAACCCTTCCTTCTCGAGGCGAGTGTTGGTAGAATCGCGCCTGGCCGGATTGGGTTCGAATATCAAACGGAAAAAGGCGAGTATTCCATGGCGAAAAGTCCACAACTGGTTATCGATATTGGTCAGCAGCAGATCAAAATTCTTCAACTGAAAACCAGCGGCAAAGGGGGAGTCGGCGTCGTTAAGGCTGGCCGGTTGGCTTTGCCCGTTTCTCCCAACGCGGATCAGGACGAGTTCTATCTTCGAGTGGGGGAAACGCTGCCGATTTTGTTGCAGCAATTGGATATTAAAGAAAAACGCGCCATTGTATCCCTTCCCGGCCGCGCCGCCTTCACTCGCCGGTTGAAAGTGCCCGTTGTGCGCGGGCGTCAACTCGATCGCATTATCCGCTACGAAGCCCGGCAGCATATTCCCTTTCCCCTGGAACAGATCAATATGGATTACCAGGCGTCCAAGACGCCAGAGGACATTCTCGAAATGGATGTCAATCTGGTAGCCGTACGCCGCGAGTTTTCCGACGGTTATTCCAAAATCTTGAAAAAATGCGGCATCCGGTCGGATATTCTCGACGCCGCTCCGCTATGCATCTACAACGCCTATGCCTCCTCCCAACTTCGCAATCCGGAAGAAGTAACGGCGATTGTCTGCATCGGCGCATCCAGCATGGATATCGTGATCGAACAAAACGGTTCCATGCAGTTTATGCGCAGCGCTCCCACGGCGGGCGCCAGCTTGACGGCGCTTCTCGCCAAAAAGTTCGATATCTCCCTCGATGAAGCTGAACAATTTAAAACCAAGCCCGCCGCGGATTATCAGGACGACGGGAGGGGCATCACTCCGGAAAAAGTCTCTTCCACCCTGGAACAAGGATTTGAACGCATCGTTACCGAAATTCGTAAATCGTTCGATTTTTACGTCTCCCAAGCCGAATCCCATCCCGTCACCCGCATATTGGTCTGCGGCGGCACGGCGAAGATGGAAGGAACGGTGGAGTTCCTGGAAGATCGCCTTGGCGTTCCCGTCTCTTTCTTCGATGCCAGCTCAGTGGAAGGAGTAACCATTCCCGATGAATATCGATCGTTCCTGAAAAACGAACCGTGCCTCATCGGCATGGCCCTGCGGGCGGGCGGGAAATCCTTCAGCAATCTCAGTTTCTCCCCTTCCCATATCAAACAGCGGCTTGAACTGGAGCGCCGGGCGCCCATGCTTTCGTTGATGGCGCTGCTTTTGGTGGTTATGCTGGCCGGGGCGATTTATTTCCTCAATACCATGCTCAACACGCGCCGGCAAGCCCTGGCCCAAGCCAGCATGATCGTCAATCCTGGCATCACCGCCTCTTCCAATCTGAGGAAAGTCAGAGACGAACAGGATAATTACAACGAACGTTTTGAAAAAATCAATCAAGTCGCCGTAAAGCGGGGCAATTTAACCCGGATATTCCTCGAAGTGCAACGCTTGATTCCGGAATACGTCTGGCTGGAAAGCATCGAATTGACCAGCAGCAAAATGACGATCAAAGGACGAGCGCTCAACGACGAGAAAATTGCGGCGTATATTAAAAACCTCTATATGTCCCCGTTTTTCGACAACAACGCCGTGGTCTATAAAGAAGCGGATATTATCTCCGATCCCCTCAATCCCGCGCAAACCCAGATTCAATTCACGATCGATCTGATCCGGTTCAACAAGCCGTCGGAAGAAGAAATCTCCTTTGTGAACGACCTGCGCTCCCGAACTCAGGAAACGACGATCCTTCTCGTGAAATTCGAACGCGAGAAGCCCGACGACAATACTTCCCCCAGCACCGCTCTTCTCGGCGTCTTTGCGGAAGAAAGCGTCAAGGAGGAAATCAACCTGCTCAGTAAGGTTTTCGCTTCTTTGGTCGCTTCCAAAGACGAAACGGTCAAGATGATCGAAATTCGCTTTCACAATCGCGGAAACGAAGAAGTGCGCCGCATCCAGGTATCCCGCGAATCGATCGCCAAATTTAAGGATGGGCGTTTGAGCCAGGAAGATTTCGAGAAAGAATTCACTTTGATTACGCCTTCGCCAAGTCCCACGCCTTCGCCCACGCCCACGCCCGACCTGGAGGATGCCGGCGCCTCCGCCGGCATGTACGGCATGTACGGCATGATGGGCGGCATGATGGGCGGAGTCGGCGGTGGGGCGGCGGCGGCTCCGGCGGAAGCCCCCGCGGCGGGCGGAGTGGAATCCGTTTTGGACGGCGGATGAGAAGCATCTTCCTCAAGCGTTGGATTGGCGGGAATTCGTAGCGAATAACAAAACCCTTCAAAGGATGGTGATAGTATCTTGGGCCTTTCGATCGATAAAGAAGCGTTGCTGGAATACGTCTCCAAGAAAAAAGATTCTCTCTTCATCGGTCTGTTGGTGATTGTGATATTGGCGGGCGGTTGGTTTCTTTATCAAAAAAGCGCGCTATCCGTCAACGACATATTGGATGAAATTCTCCGAAAAGAGCCTCCTAAAGGGCCGGGAGGAGCAGAAAATACAGCCGTTACATCGAACGAAGTGGTCGATAATCTGCTGAAAAAGCGAGCCGCCGAGGATTACAATTTGAAGCGCAATCCATTCGGCTCGCCGGAAGATCAGATGAAGAAGCGCCAGGAAGTCGAAGCCGCCTATCAACGCGGCGTCGATCTCTTCCAGGCGGGCCAATTCGATGCGGCGATTCAACAATTCGACAAAGTCATTGCCTTGGACGTCACCGAAACCCGCATCTCTTATTCCATCCTTCCCTCCGAATACAAACGCCGGGCGCAGCGGGAAAACCTGAAGCGGAATTTCGACCGCGTTCTCGCCAGCGCGAAAGCCGACGTCGATGAAGGCAATCGTCAGGCGCAGGCGGGCGCGATCGTCGAAGCCCAGACGGTCTTAACGCGGGCCGACGATACCCTCCGGCGATGCATCGATTCCGATCCCGAGGGCGCCGCCATCGGTAAAGAGAATATCGAGCAAATTAAGAACCTGCAACTACTAGCTTTCGACCGGTTGATGCAGATCAAGGGACAGGTTTTGATCGGAGAATTCAATCGCGAACTGGGAGAAGCCCGCACGGCCCTCTCCGGCTCCAACTTCATCGAAATGCTGAAAAAAGTCGTCGCTTTGATTAAAGTCCAAAGCGATGTAAAAGCCATCGATCCCAACGCCAAGTTGGTCAGCCGCGATCAGGTCAATCAATTGAACTCCCTGGTGGAACAGATCCAAGCTAAAGTCAAAGACAATTTCCAGGCGCTCGTAGCGCAGGCGGATCAGCAATTCACCGAAGGAGCCGTCCAAAAAGACATGCAAAAAACGAGTCAAGCGGTCTACGCCCTGCAAATGGCGCGCAACTTCGATCCTAACGATAAGGATCTTGCCAAAAAATTGACGGATTACGCCGCCCGGCGCGCCGATCTCGTCATGGAAATCGCAACGAAATTCCTCGCCGATCAACAAGCGCTTCTCGACAAAGGCGAATTCGAGAAATTCGACCTCCAAAACAAGCGTCAACTGCTGGGGGAAGTGCTTGCTCTTCGCAATATCGCGTTGAACGCCGCCCAAAAGAATCAAGCGAGCGAACTCGAAAACAAATTGAAAGCGCTGAGATTGCCGCCTCCAGTAACCGACGATTTCGAAGTGCTCAGCATTCAGCCGCCCGCTGGAACCTCGGGAGGAAAATATAAAATCGAAGTAATGGATAAGACCAGCCGAGGCACCGCCAGCAAGAAATTATTGTACCTCAGTCAAGGCCAGACCGACCCGCGATCGAAAATCGTTCTTAAGCAAGTTGACACTAGCAATGGCTTTGTTATACTCTCAAAATCTGGTTATACGGACGCCAAGGTGGAAATAAGTCCAAAAAAATAGGGATGCAATTCCCTTATTCCTCTTGCGCTGAGCCTCTTCGGCGTTTTCCCATTTGAAGCGGCGAGCAGCGGTATCTTGACTTTAATGTTATTTTTTTGGGATAAGATTCGATAAAATAACGAACGCAAAGACTTCGTCCTTGCGGCGGCGTTCGTATTATTCGTCCTACTTTGAATTTCGTTTCCTCTGAATTAAGATGAAACGAGTCAACGATGGTTTTCTTTTTGCGTGAAAGAAAAAACTCATTGTTTTTTGCGTGCGATGGATGGCGAGAGGGCTGGAGCATGACTCGCGGCGTAAGAAAAAATATGCGCTGGGAGCAGTGAAATTCGCCTCTCCGGATGCGGCGATCGGGTTGGGAATGTGCGGAAAATCAAGCGTTTTGAGTAGAGGTTCTTTCCACCCTCTCCATGATGCGATTCATACTACGACACAATCAGTAGAAGAATTAAGGAGAAGCATAGATGTATTCAACCTTGCGATGGACTAATCCTCATTCTGTTCGCGGCATGCGTTATTGGTTTCAATGTTTTGTAGCGGCGAGTTTGTTTTTAGGATGTCTCCAAATTCCTTTGGCGGCCGCCTCATGGCGAAATGTCGTCGTTTCCACCGTTGTGCAAGCCCAACAACAGGAAAAACAATCCGTGGATGCGCAAGTCAATTACCTTCTTTCCCTCGCCAAAAAGGAAGTCCGAAGCGGCGATGCGAAAAAAGGACGAATGCTGCTCCAGAAAGCGCTAGTTCTCGATCCCCTCAACGAGGAAGCCAAAAAAGAACTTCTCGCTATGAACGAATCGGGCGCTTCCATCGAAGCCGACGCGAATCTTATCGCCGCTAACGCCTCCGAGGCGAATATATTGGCGGTGGAGGAATCGATCGGCCTTGCAAACGCCATGATGCGCGACGGCGATTTCGCCGGAGCGAAGGACGCCTTGAACAAGGCCTTGAAACAGAAACCTTCCGATAAAGACAAAAAAGTCATTCAAGCCATGTTGAAGGTCATCGATAAAGAAAAAGAGAAGGCCGAGAAGAATTTAAAGACGAAATTGGATTATAAACTCTCCTCCTTGGATTCCCAAATTCAAAAAGCCGTCATCTATCTGGAAAATAAACAGTACGATCAAGCCGAAGTGGAAATCCAACGCGCCAAGCAAATCGCTCCCGAGGACAAGCGCATTGATCCGATCTTGAATCGGATTTACAAGGAGCGGGACGCCGCCAATCAAACCCAATCGCAAGTGAAGAAAAAATCTGATATGGAAAAAAACGCCGGCCTGATAGAGACGGCGGACAATCTCTATAAACATGGCGTCGAACTGTATAAGCAAGGCCAAGTCATCGACGCCGTCGGCAAATGGAAAGAAGCGGTGCAGGTTTTCCCCGAACATCAATCCAGCTTGACCTATCTTGCCGGAACCCAGGTGGAATACGACCAAGCCGTCGCCGCCAAAGCCCAAGCGGAAAAAATGTCGGCGGAAGATTTGAAATACGAAAAAATGCTGGACGAGGAGATTTATCAATACTCCACTCAAGGCGAACGGGTCGATATTAAAAACGTCATCAGCACCCTGATTAATTTAAGCAAATTGAACGTGGTTTTGGATGAAAACGTGGAAGGGAACGTCAGTCTCGAACTGAAAAACACCACCCTTCGCAACATCTTCAATCTGCTGGCCAAGCAATACGGCATCGTCTGGCATCGCGAAGGCAATACGATTTTCGTCAAGAAAGGCTTTCTGACGAAACTCTTCCCCCTTACCGAAGCGCAATACAAAACCATCGAACTCATTCTCAACGATCCTTCTTCGTTGGAAGACTCCAGCAAAAACCTGAAATCGATTCTCTACGGCCCCAATGAAGAATTTAACGTTCCCGGCAAACAGTTGTATTTGAACGAGAACTCCCGCTCTCTTCTTGTGACGGATACGGAAGAGAATATCCGCAAAGTGGAAGCGTTTCTCAAGGAGATGCCCACCATCGTCGCCGGAAAGAAGCCAGTCGTCACCCGCACGTATGCGTTGGATCGCGATATCGCCAAACAGATTTACGAAATTCTTAAAATCGCCCTCTTTCAAGATCAAGGGGCTTACGATTCCTCCGATATGCGGCGCCAGCTCTTTTTGGAGCCGAATTCCAACACGCTCATCGTCATCGATTACCCTGAAAATATAACCAAAGTGGAAGATATTCTCGCCAATCAGAAAATCAGCGAACGAATCGAAGAAGGCGACCTCATCGCACGCCGTTTCCATGTTACGGACGTGGACGACGTCGAAACCTCGCCCGAAGCCCTGGCTCGGCGCAACGATTTCGTAACCACGGTGGCGAAAATCGTTACCCAAATGCTTTACGGCAAAGAAGGTCAGGAAAAAGCCGCTCTCGAAGGAAGAATGGTCCAATCCAATCCCGATCAAGGCACCCTGGATATCGTCGATACGCGGCAAAACGTCCGCCGCGTCGAGGATTATCTCAGCACCGTCCGCGGCGAAGCCAATCAGGAAATCATGATTAAGTCCTTCAAGATCATGCACGTGGACGTCTATACCATCTCCGATGCCCTCGGTTATCTCTTCTATGATTCGCAGCAATCGACCCGCGCCCTGTATCTTTCTCAGAACAACTTCCAGTCGATCGGATCGAGCGAAGATGCCGACGCCGGTCAGAACGTCAACAGCCTATACGAAGAAACCACGCGCAACCGCTTCAATCTCAGCGGCGGCGGCAGCGGCGGAACGGATATGCTTCAGTTCTTCCAATTGCGCTACTTCCCGGACGAAAACACCAACAGCATCATCGTCTTTACGCTCGACCAGGAAGTGCTGGATTTGATTTCCCGCGTCATCACCACCTACGACAAACCGCAACGCATGGTCGAAATGGAGAACCGCGTCGTTTCCGTCTCCTTGAACGATCTGCGAACCATCAATTTCGATTACATTCTCACGAATCCTTTTATGGATGAGATCCAATTGAATGCTGGTCAAATGGATCACAGCATAAGCTTAATTGACGGCGAAAGCACGGAACCCGGCTTCCAATTCAATATGACGACGATCGGCGAATCCCGCTTGGAATTCGTCTTGGATCTTTTGGAATCCACGACAAGTATGAACGTCATGGCCGCTCCCAAGATGCTGGCCATTCCCAACCAGCTCGTTCCTCCTCTCTTCTTCGTCGGCGATCAAATTCCTTATACTGAGGACGTTTCGTTTGAAGACCAGGGCGATGACGATCCCACGAACAACCGGATGTCCGCTCAGTTTACCCGAACATCCGTGGGCGTCTCGCTGGGCATGATTCCTTTCATTCTCAACGACGATCACATCTACTTTGAAGTTCAAACCAACATCACCGAAGCGGGCGAGCGTCTCCCGGTTACGATCACCGGCGTTGCCCCGGAAGGTTCTACGGTTCCAAATATCGGCCCCTTGCTTTTAGCGCAAAAATTCGTCCAGACGAGCGTCCGCCTGAAAAACGGCAACACTCTGGTGCTGGCTGGTCTCATCAACGACAGAGAAACGGAAACGATTAATAAAGTCCCCTTGTTGTCCAAAATACCTTTCTTGGGCAATCTCTTCACCGATAGGGACATTGAAAAGGAAAAGATCTCTACTCTGATCTTTATCACAGCCCGCATTATCGAACCAGAGTATTAATACTTTCGATAATGACAAATCCATAGGGGCAATCACTCGTGAGCAGCCCCTCTCATCGACGGAGATAGCAATCCTTCCACTAGCACGCAACTCGAAAAGGGTCTCGAATGAAGAATTCGGGACCCTTTTTTATCAATGCAAAAAAATGTTTGTTCGAAAGGGGCTTTCCATGCGGCGCCCCTCTTTTTCTAATTGCAATCTATAGATTGCAGGTGTTCAAAAACAAACTGGCTGTTCATTATGGGACAGAGGATTAGATGCGCTGTTGAAAAAAAGACAGGGGATTGGATTGGGACTTAGGCCTTCGCGGGGGTCGCTTTCCGGTTGCGGACATATTCCGTTTTAAAGGAATTGGCGATTTCTTTACTTTTTCCAAATGTAGCGAATTCGGAGAGGATGATCACTTCGGGTTGAATTTCCAAGTTGCCGAAGAATTTGCCGTCCTTTCGAATTTCAAGCCGCTTGCGGGCGGTCATTTCAACGTTGGCCTCTCCTTCGACGACAATATTGAAAGAGTCGATTTTGCCCTCAATGCAACCGTCTTCTTTGATGTTGACGGTATTATTGGATTGAATGGCGCCTTTAAATTTGCCGGCGATATCAATGCCTTGTTTGAGACGCAGGACGCCTTCCATCTCCACGTCTTTCGTTACGACGGAGGCGGGGGCGTTAACGGCTTCCTCGCTTACATCCTCTTCCTCGGATGGAATTTCGAGATCGTCTTCTGTAAAAGAATAGTCGGTCACTTTGGTATTTCTCTTGCATATTTAATTTTAACGTATTATGAATGATGATAGGCCCGGAAGTCAAGGAATCGATGACAATTAATTCAAATTCGTAAAAATCGGATAATGGCATGGAACGATTGGTTGGCGATTCGATTATTCTTATCGTGGACGACGAAGAAGACGTTCATTATTCCTTCAAACGCTTTCTGGCGCCGCTGAACAGTTCTATTCTTACGGCGGCGTCCGGGGAAGAGGCGCTGGAGATTCTTAAAACGGAGTCTCCCGATTTGATTATTATGGATATCAAAATGGAGGGAATGGATGGCCTTGCCGCCTTGAACGAAATCACGAAGCTCAACCGCCGCATTCCCGTCATCATCATGACCGCTTATTCCACAACGGCCTCGGCCATCGAAGCGACGCGTCTGGGCGCTTACGATTACATCATGAAGCCCTTCGATCCACCCAAAATGATGGAGGTGATTCAGGAAGCGCTATCCACGCGGCGTATGATGCAAAAGTCGGTCGTGTGGGGCGCTTACGAGACGTTTTCGGGCAGCAACGATATGCTGATCGGCAACTCTCCCGCCATGCAGGAAGTGTATAAGTTAATCGGAAAAGTAGCCGACAGTGAAGCGTTAGTATTAATTACGGGGGAAAGCGGCGCCGGCAAGGAACTGGTAGCGCGGGCGATCTACAGTCACAGCCCGCGAAAGAACAACCTCTTTTTGCCCATCAACTGCGCCGCGATTCCCGACGCATTGCTGGAAAGCGAGTTGTTCGGACACGAGAAAGGCTCTTTTTCCGGAGCGCACGAACGCCGGATCGGCAAGTTCGAACAAGCTCGCGGCGGGACTATCTTCTTGGACGAGATCGGCGAGTTAAGCATGCTCACGCAAGGGAAACTGTTGCGGGTATTGCAGGACAAAACCGTTCAACGGATAGGGGGAAAGGAAATCATTCACATCGACGTGCGCATCATCGCGGCCACCAACCGGGATTTGTCCGTCATGGTGCGGGATGGCAAGTTCCGTGAGGATTTGTATTACCGTTTGCAGGTAGTAAATATTCATCTGCCCACCTTGCGCGAACGGCGCAGCGATATTCCATTGCTTGTCCGCTATTTCGCCCGGCGCGCGGGATACGATTCTCTGCCGCTCTCCAAAGAAGCGGCGGATTTTCTATCGTCCTACGATTGGCCGGGAAACGTGCGCGAACTGGAAAACTCCATCCAGCGGGCTTTGCTTCTCTCGCGAGGAAACGTCATCACCGTCGAACAACTGTCGCCCGGCGCTCCCGGTTGGGATAAACCCGCCCCGATTCCAATCGAACCATCCGAAACCAGGGCGGAGAATAGTCTGGAAGATGCGCTTGATCGGTTATGGGAACAGGTTCTCGTCCAACAGGCGATGCGGCCTTTGAAAATGTATCAATGGCTGGAAGTGGAAATGGCCAAGCGGGCGATGAAGCATACCAACAACAATCAGGTGCAGGCGGCGAAACTATTGGGTATTTCCCGCAATACACTGCGCCAACGCTTAGGATTGTAGCGGCCTATCCTTAAGGGGGACGGGGATTTCCCGCTGGCGCTTCTCTCTTTTTCCATCTTCGATTTTTACGAACCATAGGTTATGCTCTGTGAATTTGTCGTCTTCTCCACCGCCTTGGGGCTTCTTTTGCGGAAAATAAAAATGGTAGAATTAGCCGATGTTTTTAATCGACGAAAAAAAGGAGAAGAAGATGGAACGCAGGCATTTTCTAGGAACGGGATTGACGGCGGCGTTGGCTTTCAATGCGGGGATAGGATCGGCGGCGAGCGCCAGCGAATGCTGCGCCATGATGGGAGGAAAGAGCGGCATGAAAATCGGATTGATTCTCTATACCATTCGCGATCACTTGAAGACCGCCGACGAGTACGAACCGACCTTGGCTAAAGTGAAGGAAATGGGATATGACGTCGTCGAACTGGCGGGCGGCGCGGAAATTGAAACATCGAAACTGGCCGCCATTTTGCAAAAGAACGAGCTGTGCGCCGTCGCTGCTCACGCTTCCTGGCCGACGATGTACAAAGATCCCCAAAAGGAAATCGACAAATACAAGCAACTGAATTGCAATCATCTCGTCGTCAGCAGCATGCCTAACGAGTTTCCCCGCGACGCCAACGGCTATAAAGAATTCGCCAAAGCCGCCAGCGAAGTGGGCGCGAAGCTCCTGGAAGCGGGGATGACGCTTTCTTATCACAACCACAGTTTCGAATTCGAGAAATTCGACGGCATTACCGGGTTGGAAATATTACGCATGTACAGCATACCCAAATATTTCCATTTCGAAATCGATACGTACTGGGTGCAGCATGGCGGCGGAGATCCAGTCGATTGGATCTGCAAAGTCAGCGGCCGCGTTCCCACGGTTCATTTGAAGGATATGGTGAAATTCAAGGATCAACAAATTTTCGCCGAGGTAGGCGAAGGCAATATGAACTGGCCCGCCATTCTCGGCGCTTGCCTGAAATCGAATGTCGTTTACGGCCTCGTCGAGCAGGACGTCTGCCAGCGCGATTCTCTGGAAAGCGCCGCCATCAGTTGCAAGAACCTGAAGTCGTGGGGATTCAGTTGAGCGTAGTTGAATTTAAAGAAACACCCAAAGCCCAGAAGCAGCCTTCTGGGCTTTGGTTTTTGCGGCGAAAAGCGAAAACGCCGCTTTTCTTCTTTCGGTTAATGGAATTGATAGCCGCCGGAGCGGGCGTTCTTTTCTTCCTTGCTGTTGGAATGATAGACGTAGCCTTGGGAAGAAAGGCCGTTGCTGATGTCGTAGAATATCCATTTGTCGCCAGGCGAAGGACCCGGGCTTATCATAAACCAATCGAACGAGGTTTTATAATCGGCGCGCCGCGTCGGCTTGTTGATCGTATTGGGACCGTCATAGGCGTCCGTATCGTCGCACATGTAATAGGTATAATCGGGGCCGGACGTTGTATATAGATTATGAGTTTGGACGCTGGAGCCTTGCCGAAATGGGTCTTGAGGGAAACTGCTCAAGTAAGCGATGGGCGTCGTCAAGCGGCGGAAGGGGCGCGTGGGATAGCGTTCGACGTAATTGCTCGTGGGAAAACTGTTGCGATCTAAATTGTACATATCGAGACATTTAGCGATGGCTTCCATATCGCTGTAAGCGCGAGTGATCTTGGCGCGGAGTTGGGCGTTGAGGAAATTGGGTACGGCGATGGCCGCCAGCACGCCGATAATGGCTACTACGATTAACAGTTCGATCAAGGTAAAGGAGTCCGATTTTCTCTTCATCGCGCCGCGCCTTTCTTCGCATAGAAGGTTATCGTCTTACGAATCGCATTTCCAGTTTTTTTTCCATGAAATGACTTTGGCGTAATTCTATGACGCAATTGCCAATTTAAGATAGAGCAAATACAAAAGGGTTTCAATTCATGATTTCGCTTTGGAAAGAAATATTTCTTCCCTCGGACGGCGAAATGTAATCGCTTCTTATAGGAGACCGTAATCGCTTCACGATCCCTATAAAAGTAAGTTAGAATGTTTTTCTGAGTTAGCCGCTCGAGAATCTTAATATGAGAAACTTATGAAAGGGATAGCATGATGAAAACCGTAAAATGGAATCGAATTCTTGCCGTCGCGACAATCGTTTTTATATCCGCCCTGAGCGCGCCGGGAGAAGACGCTAAGCCGGGAAATTTATGGGAGACGGCGCAAAAAGATTCGGCTCTCATCCGGTTTTCCACGTTATTCACCGCTCAAGATATGCGAGACAGTCTTTCCTCGCCTGAGGGAATCGAAAAGGCGATTCGGTGGTGTAAAGATACGGCCGTTACCCGCGTTTACCTGGAGACTTTCCGCGACGGCTATACCGCCGAACGGCCAACCATGCTCCAGGCCAAGCAAAAGATGACAGACGCGGGCTTCCTCGTCAGCGGCTGCGTTACTACAACCGGCTTGGGCCGCAAGAGCGTCAACGGTTGGATGTTTCCCTGTTTCACCGATCAGGCGACGCTGGACAAACTCAAGAGCGTTTTCGAATATACGGCGGGCTTGTTCGATGAAATCATGATCGACGATTTCTATGCCACGAAATGCGAGTGCGAAGACTGCGTTAAAGCGCGCGGCGAACGTTCCTGGAGCGAATTTCGCTGCGAGTTATTGGCGGATATTTCCCGCCGCTGCATCCTCGATCCCGCCCGCAAAATCAATCCCAACGTCAAGATCATCATTAAATATCCGCAATGGTACGAGGAGTTTCACGAACGCGGCTACGATGTCGTCGGCGAGACGGAGATGTTTGATAAAATCTGGGTGGGTACGGAAACCCGCGATCCGGACAGCCAGCAATGGGGCCGCAAGACGCAATACGAGGCGTATTTTATCATGCGTTGGCTTGGCGCCATCGGCGGCGGGAAAAGCGGCGGGGGCTGGTTCGATCCCTACGGAACATCGCCAGCGACGTATTTGGAGCAGGCGCGCCAGACGCTGTTGGCCGGAGCCAAGGAAGCGCTTCTTTTCTGCTATGGCTCGCTTTTGAGGGGCAACGGCGCGGATAATATCCTCGCTTTGAGAAAAGAACTGCCTCAGCTTTTCCAACTGGTGGAAAAAATCCACGGGAAAGCGATTTACGGCCCCGCCACCGTAAAGCCGCCCAACAGCGACGCCGACGGCGACCGGTTTGTTTATGATTTCGTCGGGATGCTCGGCTTGCCGTTGGTTCCATCTCCAACGCTGCCGGAGGATGCTAAGGCGGCGTTTCTTCCTTTCCAAATTCTGAAGGATTCCACGGCAGCGGATCAATTGAAAAAATGGATAAAGGAAGAAAAGCCGCTGCTTGTTACCAGCCATTTGCGGGAAAAACTGCCCGCCGCGCTTTTCGAAGGCGCTCAAAATTTGCAAACGCTGGAAACGCCGGACGATCTTTGGAAACTAATGGATCTGCCGCCGGAACGAATTCAATCCATCCGCAACACCCTGCTGAAACCGTATGGCGTGGAATTTGAAGCGCCATCACGGACGGCGCTTTATTTGTACGAGGGCGGACTCGTCGTTATTGAAAATTTCAACGACGCCGAGATCGAGGCGAAATTAACGCTGGATTCGAAAGCCGTTCCACAAATCGACTTGACTATCCCCGAAAGCAAAGTTGTATTAGAAGCAAAGCCGGGTTCGGCGAATATCCGTTTGCCGGGACGGTCGTTGATGGTTTTGCAGTTCCCGTAAAAACGCCGTCTTTTTATATTATTTGCCAATAAGATAAGGATCGCAGCTGTGTAGGGTGTGCTCAAAGCGAAGCGCAGCCCGCCTATCTCCTCGATTTATCTATCAACCAGCGTGGGATCGCAGGGATACCCGGCGCGAGGACCGGTGGCGATGATGTCGCCGATGCTTCTTAAGCCATTGGTAGCCGCGTAGGACATCGTACCCGTATTATTAAAGTTATCGGGACCGTAGCCGTTGATTCTCCACTCGGAACAGCGGTAGGCGGCATGGAGCATGGTGGCTTTGCTGTAGTGAATTTCCGCCCAAGCGTCGATGTAATCGTAAGTGACGTAGGCGACGTGCTGCGTGTTGTCCAAACGCGCTCCCGGCGCGCCGTAAATGAACGGGTCTTGCGGTACGGAAGACATATAGGCGATGGGGGTGGTGAGGGGAATCAGGCGCCGGTTGACGGGATTGATGTTCGTTCCGCTCGTGTCTTTCCAAGCGGGATAGCGGTTGTGATCGAGCCGGTACATCTCCAGCGACGTAGCCAGCGCCTTCATGTCCGCCTGGCAATTGGCGATCTTAGCGCGGGTCTGGGCGTTTAAAAAATTGGGCACGGCGATGGCCGCAAGAACGCCGATGATGGCGACGACGATCAACAACTCGATCAGGGTAAATCCGTTTGCTTTCCTATTTCGGTTGAACATTTTCTCCTCCCAATCCATCATAAATGCAAATACGTTTCTTTGCGGCAAAACCGCATGGCAGGCAATAATGGTAAACGCCGATTTCGCTGATTAATGCGCATCTCCCTAAAGAATGAACCGGCTCGGACGCAATTTCATTCTTGCAAAAAGCGGGGGAAGGTTCAAGGCGCATCTCTGGAAAATCCATCGCCAATATATTAGGCCCGCATTGGGCTGCTTAGAGCGGGTTGAGCAAACCGAGCGCTGCCAATGTTTTTAGGATCATAAAATCATCATCTCCTTCGGCGTTCGATTGAGGATTTCGCAGCCGTTTTCCCTGATGACGGCCATATCTTCGATGCGGACGCCGCCGAAGTTTTCTATATAGATGCCAGGTTCGATGGTGGCGACGTTTCCCGCTTGCAGTTCTCCCTCCGCCAGGTAGGAGAGGCGGGGCGCTTCGTGCACCTCCAGGCCGACGCCGTGGCCCAGGCCGTGGACGAATTGCGCTTCCCATCCGGCGGCGCGCACCACTTCGCGCGCGAATTCGTCGGCGTCCTTGCCGTGGATTCCCGCTTTGATCTTCGCTTCCGCCGCTTGGTTGGCTTGCAGGACGCATTGATAAACATCTTTGTATCGATCGGACGGTTGGCCGAAGAAGACGATTCGCGTGATGTCCGAGCAATAGCCGTCGACGACGCATCCAAAGTCCATGAGCACGGCGTCGCCCCGGCGCAGTTTCCTTTCCGAGGGTTTGCCGTGGCATAGCGAGGAGCGCTCGCCGAAAAGGACGAGGGATTCGAAGGATTCCTTGGCCGCGCCCAAGCGCCACATCTCGTCTTCCAGAATATGAGCCAGTTCGCGTTCGGTCATATTTTCTTTGATGGAATCAAGAGCCTTGTACAAAGCGATTTCGGCTATGCTCAGCGCCTTGCGGACGATCTCGATCTCCTCTTCGTCCTTCACCGACCGCAGGTTTTCCACAATCTCTTTCTTGCCGATATATTCCTTGGCGGGAAGGTTTTTTTGCATCTCTTCAAAGCGAGCGAAGCTGCAATGCTCGGATTCGAACCAGACGGTCGAGGAAGAAAGTTCGCCCAGTTCGTCCTTGGCGGCTTCCCAAAGTTTGCGTTTTCCTTGGATGATCGGCGTATAGTCCGGCGCCTCGCGGATCACCTGTTCCTGGTAGCGTCCATCAGTAAGGATGTATTGTTTCTCAAGGCTAATGAGCAGCGCCGCCGAACTGCCGGTAAAGCCGGAGAGATAGCGCACATTGGGGAGATGGTGGACGAAGAACCAATCGGCGTTCTCATTTTCCAAAAGTTGCAGGACGGTTTGGGTTCGTTTTTTATGGTTCATGATTTTCTTTCGCTATTCGTTTTCGCTATTTTTACTTTACTTTTCCCTTCCGTTAAGGGGGTTGCCTTTCCCCAATCTTGCTTTTAGACTTCGCCAGGATTTCGCGCAGCCATATCCATAAATCATTGTTCGGCGATAGGAGTCGGTCTATGGGCCAGATCATCAAGGCCACGGAAGTACGCGTCGGAAACTATTTGGAATTCGACGGCGAGGTTTACGTTTGCACCAAGTACGAGCATCACGCTCCCGGCAAGGGGCAGGCGGTTTGCCGCTTGAAATTCAAGCATCTCAAAAGCGGACGCGTTCTCGACAAGACCGTCAAATCGGGCGAAGGCATCGAGCGCGCCGTCTTGGAGCCGCGCCAGGCGCAATTTCTTTATCGGGACGACGAATTGCACTTCATGGATATCAATTCCTTCGAACAGTTCTCTCTCCCGCCCGAATCGTTCCTGGGCAAGGATAAATGGCTGAAGGAAAATATGGAACTGACGCTGCGCTTCCACAACGGCGAGCCGGTGGACGTGGATATGCCCACGCATTTGATCTTCGAAGTAGCGGAAACGAATCCCGGCTATAAAGGGGATACGGTGACAGGAGCCACTAAACCGGCTACGCTGGAAAACGGCGCCGTCATTCAAGTCCCTTTATTCGTCAATGCGGGGGATAAGATCAAGATCGATACGGAAGCGGGGACGTATTTGGGACGTGGATGATCCTAGAAGCAGTGACGAGTGACAAGTTACGAGTGGTTTGAGCAATTCAGGTAGATGGGCGCCTCTAAGGTTTTTCATCGGCCTGCGCCTCGCTGGAGCCATTGGAAGAGGCGTTCCATTGGGATGCGGGCAAATAGGGTTGGACGTATTCGACGATTTGCTTGGCTGTTGGCTCGATCGCTTTTTGGAAAGGATAAGGATATAAGCCGATCAAAAAGCAGAATATCGCCAGCGGGAGAAGAATGCGAAACTCCCGCTGATTTAAATCTTGCAATTCCTTATTGGCCTCGACGGTAATGGGGCCGAACATCATGCGCTGATACAATTTCAACATATACGCCGCGCCGAGAACCACGCCCGTCGCCGCCAGCAGCGTCCAAACGATCGAACGCCCCATCAATCCTACTAAAATCAGAAACTCGCCTACGAAGCCGTTCAATCCCGGAAGCCCGATGGAAGAGAGAGTGAAGATCATAAAAAATACGGCGAAGATGGGCATGGTTTTCGCCAAGCCGCCGAATTCGGATATCTCCCGCGTATGCCTGCGTTCGTAGATCATGCCTACGATCAAAAACAGCGCGCCGGTGGAAAGGCCGTGATTTATCGCCTGAAGGATGCCGCCTTCCACGCCCTGGACGTTCCACGCCAAAACGCCCGCCATCAGCATTCCCATGTGGCTGACGGAAGAATAAGCCACCAGCCGCTTGACGTCGCGCTGGATCATCGCGATTAATGCTCCGTAGATGACTCCAGCGATGGCCAGCCCTAGTATATATGGCGTCAAGATCACGCAGGCTTGGGGGAAGATGGAGACGGCGAAGCGCAAAAAGCCATAGACGCCGGTTTTCAATAAGATTCCTGCGAGCAGAACCGATCCCGCCGTCGGCGCTTCCGTATGCGCGAAGGGCAGCCAGGTATGGAAGGGAAAGAGCGGCATCTTAATGAAGAAAGCGAGGGCGAAGGCGATGAACAACCCTATTTGCACGCTGGAATCGAGTTGCAGCGCCGCGAAGTTTTCGTAATTGAACGAAGGACTGCCGCCTAGTTGTCTTCCCGCCTCGAAGTAAAGATAAAAAATCACCAGCAGCATCAACGCGGAACCGAAAGCCGTATACAAGAAGAACTTGACGCTGGAATAAATGCGCTCTTGGCCGCCCCATATCCCGATGATGAAAACCATCGGCGTCAGCATCAATTCCCAGAAAAAGAAGAAGAGAAAGAGATCGAGAGCGACGAAGGTTCCGAGCGCTCCGCATTCGAGCAGAAGCATGAAAAAGTAAAATTCTTTTTCCCGCTTTTTGATGCTTTCGAAAGAAGAATAAATCGAGAGCGCCGACAGCAGGGCGGTTAAGACGACAAGCATTAAGCTCAATCCATCAAGCCCTACGCGATAATCCACGCCTAGCGTGGGAATCCAAGGAACCAGGGCCGTATAATGGAAGCCGGATCGGCCATAGGGATAATAGGCGGCCAGCGGCAGGCAAAGTCCCAGCGACGCCAGCGAGAAGAACAGCGCCAAACGCTTGTGGACTCCCTCCAGCATTCGCGGAGTGAGGAGCACTAGCACCGCTCCGATCAGGGGTATGAACGTAATCAGCGTCAGTAGCATATCAATAGCCAAATGGCGAGAAAGACCATGCCCAGCGCCGCCGCCAGCGCGTAATGCGGCAGAACGCCGGTCTGAATTCGGCGCAAACCGTCGGCGCCTTGGACGGCGAATCGGGCCAGGCGGTTCAAGCCCGCGATAATGATGTTGTCGTCAAACCATTGGATTCCTCGGCAAACGCGATAGTAATTCTGGATGAAAGCGGAATCGTAGGCTTCGTCCACGTTGTATTTGTTCCATAAGATGTCAAAAGCCGACTGAAACGCCTGCCGTAAATTATCCGGCATCGAAGGCGCCCAGACGTAGATCATTCGAGCGAAAAAAATCCCCGCCAATGCGGTGAGGATAGAAACTATCGCCAACGCCGTTTCCATCGCATGAGCGGAAAAGGGTCCGAACGATTCTTTCGCCGCCGGAGGATGTTCGATGGCGAGAAAATCGTGAAATCCGTTATAGCCGAAGAGCGGCATATTCAGCCAGCCCGTGCAGACGGCGAAGAACGCCAACGCCGCCAGCGGCGCCCACATCAGGATGGGGGATTCATGGAGATGCGCCCGCTGTTCCTCCGTTCCCCGGAACTCGCCGGAGAACAATAAGCTGTAAAGCCGAAACATATAAAAAGCCGTGCAGAACGCCGCCGCCAAACCTAGCACCCATAAAAACATCCTGCCGGAAGCGAAGGCTTGCCATAGAATTTCATCTTTGGAGAAGAATCCCGCCAATGGAGGTACGCCCGATATGGCCAGGGTGGCGATGAGAAACGTCCAGCGCGTGTAGGGCATGACGCGGCGCAATCCTCCCGCCTCGAAAACGTCTACGTCCGTAGTGCGGTGAAAAGCATGCAGCACAGATCCCGCGCCTAGAAAGAGGCAGGCCTTGAAAAAAGCGTGCGTCATCAGGTGGAAGATGGCAGCGGCGTAGGCTCCGGCGCCGCAAGCCAGGAACATATAGCCCAATTGGCTGATGGTGGAATAAGCGAGTATCTTTTTGGCGTCCCGCTGGACGAGGGCGATGCTGGCCGCCATGATCGCCGTCAATCCGCCTACGGCGCCGATAACCAACAGCGTCGCCGGAGCCAAGTTAAAAAGCGGATGCAGCCGCGCCACCATATAAATGCCCGCGGTGACCATCGTGGCGGCGTGGATCAGGGCGCTGACCGGCGTCGGCCCCGCCATGGCGTCGGGAAGCCAGACGAAGAGAGGAATCTGCGCCGATTTTCCCGTAGCGCCAATGAATAATAAAAGCGTGATTAGGGTGATGGAAACGCCGCCCATCGCGAATTGGCCATTTTCGGCGGCGAGAAAGAGTTGGGAAAATTGCAACGATCCCACATTCCAAAAGAGCAACAGCATCCCTATGAGAAAACCGAAATCGCCGATGCGATTGACGATGAACGCTTTTCGCCCCGCATCCGCCGCGTAATCCCGGTCATAGTAATATCCAATGAGAAGATAAGAGCATAAGCCAACGCCTTCCCAGCCCACGAAGAGCAGCGGCAGCGAATCGCCCATAATCAATAAAAACATGAAAAAGGTGAAGAGCGGCATATAAGTAAAAAAGCGAGTATAGCCGGGATCGCCCTGCATATAGCCGATGGCGTAAACGAAGATGATGGTTCCTACCAACGAAACCACCATCATCATAACCGCCGTCAGGGGATCGATGTAAAAGCCGAAAGGAATCAAGAGTTTTCCCGCCGCCAGCCAGGTGAAATAGTCTATTTCCATTGCGCGGAATTCACCGCCGTGAAAAAGCATTTGCCATAGGCAATTCAAAGATAAAACCAGGGAAAGTCCCATCGCAGCGGCGGCGATATGACCGGCCTTGTCTCGCAAACGGCGCTCTCCCGCCAGTCCGTTTATTATGACCGCCAAAGCGGGAGATATGGGAACGAGCCATAGGTAGTATTTCATGTTATGCGCAATGGGAAAATAGAGGAATCTATTTCCCTCCTCGATTGAATCACGAAAACGCGAAATGAAAAGAAAAACACAAAAAAGGAATCCCTTCCTCAACCCGCCGTTGAAACGGCGGGCTATTATCGTTTGCCCCTTTAAAGGGGCATTTGGCAATAGCCCAGCCTTTCAAGGCTGGGAGATGAAATTTCGCGGCATTCGACTTTTTTACGCGTCGAAAGAGACATCATTTTGTAAACCTCAACGTCTATCTTGAACGATTTTTCCGATGGCGCGACTATACAGGTTGCATAATATGAGATAGTAATTCATAAGCCTGCTAATCCAGAATTTATCACTTTAACAATCAGATTAGGGAAAAATCCTAACAATAAAACAGCGAAGGCCGCAATGGAAATCGCTAGCGCATGGGACAAAGGCGCGGGATCGAATTCTTCTTCGCCGTCTTCTTTCATCCACATAACGACGGCTATGCGCAGGTAGTAATAAAAGGAAAGCATCGTCGTCAGTACGCCGATGACTGCCAGCGCGTAATAGCCGCTTTGAATGGCGGCGCCGAAGAGCCATACTTTTCCAAAGAAGCCCGCCGTCGGCGGCATTCCCGCCAGCGACAATAGAAAGAGCGTAAATATCCCCGCCAGCCAAGGTTGTTGGCGCGCCAGGCTGGTGAAGCTGGATATCGTTTTGCATTCCTCGCCTTTCTTTGTGGCGGCGTTGACGCAGGCGAAGGCTCCGGCGGTCATGAATAGATACGCCGCCAGATAGAAAAGCAGCGCCTGCAAGCCCACTTCATTATGCGCGACGAACGCCATGCTGAGATAACCGCCATGGGCGATGGAGGAATAAGCCAGCATCCGTTTGATGTCCGCCTGCGCCAACGCGCCCGCGTTGCCGACGATCATGGTCAACAGCGATAGAATCCAGACGGCGTTGGTCCACAAGCCGCCCAGCGGCGCGAACGACATTTCAGGCAGCGAGAAGACGCGGACCAGCGCAGCGAATCCGGCCACTTTCGACCCCGTGGCGATCCAGGCGGTAATCGGCGTCGGCGCGCCTTGGTAAACATCCGGCGCCCAAGCGTGAAAGGGAACAAGCGAGATTTTGAATCCCAACCCCGCCAGCATTAGCGCGAAGCCGAGAACCAGCAGCGGCGTCCCCTGAGCGCCTGGCGCGGCGGCGCCAATGGCGAGCATATTCGTCGTGCGGCAAACGCCGAAAACGAACGCAATTCCGTAAATGAGAAAACCGCTGGCAAACGATCCCAGCAGCAGATATTTCATCGAAGCCTCGCCCGAAAGCAGGCTTTTTTTGTCGAAGCCGGTCAATAAATACAAACACAGGGAAACAATCTCGATGCCCAGGAAAAGCAGCATCAAATCGGCGCTGACGGAGATGCACATCATCCCCAAACTAGCGGTCAGTAAGAGAAAAATATATTCCGCATAGGATCGGGTAAGACGCTGCGATAACGGATGGCTCATCAAAACAATAAGAGCCGTTCCGATAAGAAAAAGTTTATCCAAATACAAACTGACGCCGTCGCGGATAACCATCCCCGTAAAAGCGGGTTGGATCGTTGGATCGAGACGCAGCGCGGCGAGATAGGCGGCGGCGAGACCCAATAGCGCCAGCAAAGTGATGTTGATCCGCTCCACGTCCTTTTTGAAAAGATCGACGAGCAGGACAACCGCCGCCGTCAGGATCACGGCGATTTGCGGCGCGAAGGCGGAGATATGCAGAAGGGGGATGCGAATCGGTTCCATACCAGCGGTCGTCTGCGATTATCCTTTCATCAAGTTAAGCGATTCGGCGTTGACGGTTCCTCTTTGGCGATGAAGATTGAGGAGTACGGCCAATCCCGCTCCCACCTCGGCGGCGGAGACAGTCATAACCAGAAAAACGAAGACCATTCCATTTCCGGCGGCGATGAAATCCGGCTCTGCAGCGGCGCCGTGGATTTGCGGCGGGTAACGGAGAAAGGCGACGATGGCGATATTGGCCGCCAGCAGCATTAATTCGATCGACATCAATATAATCAAAATATTCCGCCGCAAGAGAACGCCCAAAACGCCCAACGAGAAAATAAAAACGCTCAATAGGAGAAAATGATGCAAACTAATCATTCCGCCTTCTCCTCTTCGTTCAAGTCCGGTTTCATAGCGAGAGCGATAGCCCCCGCGACGGCGGCGGTCAAGAGAATGGAAGCCAGTTCGAAAGGCAATAGATAGCGCGTAAAGAGATGCGACGCGATTTCCTGGGCGGAACCCCATTCGTCGGGAACCGGCGGCTTCGCACCGATAAAAAATCCTGCTGCATCGGCCCGGAATAGATAGATCAGGAATGCGAAAACGAAGAGAACGATTAATGCGATTCCCCAACGCCGGGAGGCGGAAAGAGAGATCGGCTTGTCGCTCTGAAGGTTCAAAAGAGAGATGACGAAGATCATCAGCGTCATGACGGCGCCGGTGTAAACGATGATGAGAATCCAGGCGAGAAACTCCGCGTGAAGCTGCAGAAAAATCCCGGCGGCGCAGACGAAGACGGCGGCCAGGCTTAAGGCGCTATGCATGGGATTGCGCGCCACGATCACGCCCGCGCCGAACAGGCAGGCCGCCAACGCGAAGATCCAAAAGAAAAGAGCCGAGACCATAAATCTATCGTTTCCTTTTTGCGCCCATCTATCCAACAATCAATAAGCCAATCGCCGCGAATAGTACGTTCGCCATCGCTAGCGGCAGCAATGCCTTCCAACCGAAATTCATCAGTTGGTCGTAGCGGAAACGCGGCAGCGTCGCCCGAATCCAGACGAATAAAAACAATATGCCAGCCGCCTTGAGGCCAAACCAAACGACGCCTGGAATCGCCTTAAGCGCCGCGAGGGGCAGAGGCGGATGCCATCCGCCCAGAAAGAGCGTAACGGCGATGGAGGAGACGACGATCATGTTGAGATATTCCGCCATGAAGAACATGGCGAATTTCATGCTGCTGTATTCAATATGATATCCGGCGACTAGTTCCGTTTCCGCTTCTGGCAGATCGAAGGGGATGCGGTTGGTTTCGGCGAAAGCGGAAATCAGGTAGAGTAAAAATCCCAAAATGCCGGGAAAGAACAGCCAATGGACGCTAAAAATCCACCAATTCCAAAATCCACCTGCCTGGCTCTCGACAATGCCGCTCAGTTGCAGCGTTCCCGCGCCCATCAACACGGTTACGACGGAAAGTCCGAGCGTTAGTTCGTAACTGAAAATCTGGGCGGACGAGCGCAAGGCGCCGAGCAGCGAGAATTTATTGCCCGAACTCCACCCCGCCAGAAAGACGCCGTAGACGCCCAGTCCAGCGATGCCGAAGATATAGAGCAGTCCTGCGTTAACGTCGGCGATTTGGATCTTCCCCAAATCAAATCCGAACAAATGAAAACTCGGTCCAAAAGGAATAACGGCTATGGCCATGAACGCCGCCGCCATAGAAAGAAGCGGCGCGGCGACGAATAACGCCCGGTCGGCGTTTTCGGGGATGACGTCTTCTTTCAAAAATAATTTCAATCCATCCGCGATCGGCTGCAACAGGCCGAACGGACCTACGCGATAAGGACCTAGCCGCTGTTGGAAATGGCCGAGCAGTTTTCGTTCCGCCCATACCAGATAGGCGACGGCGCCCAACAGAATGGGAACAATCACCGCGATCTTGACGATCGAATAGAGAACGATTTCCCCTAGCGTCATATTCGCACCTTGACCCACGGCGATTTTTCCGAAGCGATTCCATTCAGCGCCAAACCGTCGTAGCGCCCCAAAACGGATATGGCGCCGGGAAGCGCCGCCGTCGAGATTCGCGCCGGCAGTTCGATCTCGCCGATCTCGCCGATGATTTTAATCTTGTCCCCTTCAGCGATTCCCAATCTCTGCGCGTCGGCGGGATGAAGGTTGGCGGCGCATGGCTCGGCGCGTTTTACCAATGGCGGCGCGAAGCGTTTATCGCCGTCCGTATCGAAGAGAAAACGGCCTCGCATCCAGCGCAGGGGATATTCTTGCGGCGGATGGGCTTTGGCGGAAGGAACGCCGAGTTGGACAGCCGACGAATCCTTGAACATCGCGGGAACCGTTGGTTTAGCGATTTTCCCTTGTTCTCCCAATCCATCCCATGTCAACCCTTGATAAGGAGAAGCCGCCTTGGCCGCCATCTCGAAAATTTTTGGAGCGCGGACCTGTTTCCAACCCGATCCCCACTTTTCGCCCAGAGCCAATAGAACTTGCATCCCCGATAACGTTCCTTCCAATTGGGGCAGGGCTAATTGCGCCCGCTGCACCCTTCCCGCTAGATTGGTATAGGTTCCATCCTCCTCCGTATAAACCGACAGGGGAAGAAAAATATCGGCGCAATCGGCGGTTTGATAATGGAAAGCGTCGGCGGCTAAGAGAAACGGAACGGCGTCCAAGGCTTTTTGGACCAAGCGCCGGTTGGGGTACTCGTTAAGGATGTCCGTATTGAACAACAGCAGCGCTTTAATGGAGCCCTCGGCGCAGGCTTCGAGAATCTGCGTCGTATTTTTCCCCGGCGAGGGAATGGGCGCATAGCCGGGACCACGATGGGGATAGCAACCCATATCCGCCGCTCCCCGCGAGTTGAAATGCGGTAAAAGCAGGCTCATCGGCAGAATGTTTTGATTTTCCGTTTGCAATAATTTTGCCAACTCAGCGGCGATGCGGACGGTTTCGCTTCCCCCGGCGAGGGCGAAGGCGGTTTCTCCCAGCAAAATCGCAGCTCTTTTCGATTCGCATAAAACCTTCGCTAAAGTGCGATAATCGTTTTCCGCTATGCCGGTCTCTTGAGTAATGACGGCGAAATCCGCCGTGGAATCGATCTCTTTCGCTTGTCTGACGGCGGTAAGCAAGCCCCAAAGGAAGTAAGAGTCCGATCCTGGACGGTATAACAACGTCCGGGCGCAATCCTTATCCAACCGCGTTGTCCGGCTATGCGCGGAATAGAGCGTTGCTCCGCGCTTGGTTTGCGTACGCGCCCGCAGATGCAGGATGGGATTCTCGTTGGGCAGATCGGAACCAACGAGAAGGATAGTTTCTGCTTCTTGGATTTCCTGAAATGGCTGATTGGCCGCTCCCAAAGCGAACGATGTAAGGAAGCCGTCGTCATTTTCCGATAATTCATGTTCCGTGCGATGATCGATATGGTTCGTTCCCGCCAATTCGCGCAGAAATTGTTGAAATAGGAAGAGCGTTTCGTTGCTTTGCCGGGGCGCGATAATCCCCGCAACGGCGCCGTTTCCATGAGATTGAATGGTTTCTTTAAGAGTAGCGACGATTCGGCTGACCGCCTTGCCCCACGAAATTTCTTCCCATTCGTCTTTTTCGTTTTTAACTTTCGGTGAACGCTGCCGATGCGGGCTATTGAAGCGGTCGAAACCGAAACGCTCGATATCCGATATCCAGCGATGATTGACCTCGCCGTTCTCTCTCGGCAGGATGCGCATGATCTCATGGGTGCGTTCCCGCCGCTGCAAATAGAGATTGCTTCCGCACGAACTCAGCGAAGCGATAGAGGGCGTGCTTGCAAATTCCCACACCCGCCCGCGAAAGCGCGTAACTTTGCTGGTCAAGGCGCCGACAGGGCACAAGTCGATGGTGTTGCCCGCAAATTCGTTTACCAACGGTTTATCAAGGAACGTGGAGATATAAGCGCGATTGCCTCGTTCGACGATGGCCAGTTCGGCGTTCCCGGCGATCTCGTCCATAAAGCGTACGCAGCGGCTGCATAGAATGCAGCGGTTGCGCTCGATGTCGATGAACGGCCCCAAATCCGGCTTGGGAAACGTGCGTTTGGGGAAGCGGAAGCGGCTGTCGTCCGTCCCATACTTGCGGCTGTAGTCTTGCAGTTTACACTCGCCGCCCTGATCGCAGACGGGACAGTCCAATGGATGCTGCACCAGCAGAAACTCCATCTGCATCTTGCGCGCATCGAGAACTTTTTCGCTTTGTGTATAGACGACTTGCCCTTCGTCTACGGGCGTGGAGCAGGAAGGGACGAGTTTGGGAACTTTTTCGATCTCTACCAGGCATAAGCGGCAGCTGGCGACAATGGTCAAATCGGGATCGTAGCAATAATAGGGAATATCGATCCCCGCTTGCCGCGCTGCTTCGATGAGCATGACGCCGGGTTCGGCGGAGACTTTGCGACCGTCGATCGTAAGGTGGATTTTTCCGTTCGCCGCTGAACTCATTGCGCTTTCGCCAACTCCCTAACGTTCTTCGCGCTGGGCTTCGCTTCTTTGATTTTCTGGATGAATTCTTCCCGAAACTGCTTAATAAAAGCGCGAACCGGCCATACGGCCGCTGACCATAAGGGGCATATGGAGGTATATTCCGAGCGGCAGATGTCGAGCATCAATTCCAGGTCTTCTTCCCGGCCTTCTCCTTGAAGAATGCCTTCGAGAATTTGCGCGAACCATCGCGTTCCCTCGCGGCAGGGAGTGCATTGGCCGCAGGACTCGTGTTCGTAAAATTTGGCCAGCAGCAGGCATATCTCCACCATATCCACTGTTTCGTCCATCACGATAATCGCGCCGGCGCCGAGCGAGGAGCCGATGGCCTGTATATCCTCGAACGACAGGCGCACGTCCAATTGCTCTTCCCGCAGTACGGGCATGGAAGAGCCGCCGGGAATCACGCCTTTTATGCTTCTCCCGCCGGGAACGCCGCCGCCGAAATCCTCGATGAATTCCCGCAGCGTCATGGTTCCCAATACAACTTCATAAACACCCGGTTTATTGACATGGCCGCTGAGGCACAACAGCCGCGTTCCTGCGCTTTTTTCCGTTCCCATCGAGGCGTACCATTCGCCGCCCTGGTTGACGATGGCAGGAATCGCCGACAGGGTTTCGACGTTATTGATGATCGTGGGACAACCGTACAAACCGGCGATGGCGGGAAACGGCGGCTTGTTTTTGGGATAGCCGCGCTTGCCCTCCAGCGAGGTCAACAGCCCCGTCTCTTCGCCGCAGACGTACGCTCCCGCGCCGCGATAGACCTGGATATAGCAGGAGAAGCCGGAATTAAGAATGTTTTCGCCGATCCATCCGTTATTCCGGGCGTCTTCGATGGCGGACAGCAGAATCTCCGCCCCCCGGTGGAACTCGCCCCGGATATAGATGAAGGCGTTGCGCGATCCGATGGCGTAACAGGCGATAAGAATGCCTTCCAATAGCAAATGAGGATTTTCATGAATGATAATCCGGTCTTTGCAGGCGCCTGGTTCGCTTTCGTCGGCGTTGCAGCAAAGATAGATCGGCTTGCCCGATTCTCGATCGAGAAAGTCCCATTTCATCCCCGTAGGAAATCCCGCGCCTCCTCGTCCTTTCAGTTGCGATTTCTTGACCTCATCCGTTACAGCGGCGGGCGTCATCGACTGCAACGCCTTTTCCAACGCCGAGTAGCCGCCTTTGGCGCGGTAACCCGCCGCCCGCAGCAGGTTCGGCGCTCCAAGATGCTCAAGCAAAACGCGAGTTTCTGTTCCCATGGTTATTTATTATTCTTAAAAATGGCGAAAAATCCAACCAGCGTTTTTGATTTTATCCTGCACGATTCGCTGGACAAGGTAAAGTTTGCGCCGCTTCTTGTTTAACTAGGCCCCCAAACCGAAGCGATCGATCAAGGGCAGAAAAAACCTTGCCCTTGCCACCCCGCCCTTGCCACCCCCCAAGTCTCAAAGTCTCAAAGTCTCAAAAGCGAATCCAGGATTTCCGCCGCTTTTTCCGGCGTTAGTTGAAGGTATTCCTTGCCGTTGATATGCAGGCACGGCCCCCAGGAACAACCCGCCAGGCATTCCGCCTTCGCCAAGGAAAAACGGCCATCGCCGGTGCATTCGCCGCAACGTATGCCCAGCTTGTTTTCGATCCGCTTCGTTAAATCCTGAGCGCCAACCAGATGGCAGGAAATATTCTGGCAGATTTCGATATGATATTTTCCTCGCTTATTCATCGGGAACATAGTATAAAAAGTGGCTATTCCCTGGATGGTTGCGGGAGTCGTTCCCAAAATGTCCGCCGTCTCGATCATCGCTTCTTCGCTTATATAGCCGTAGGTTTCCCATGCCAGATAAAGCAATGGAATGGCGGCGGATGGCTTTTGGGGAAAGCGGCGGAGTATCTCTTCGACCTTGGCTGGACAAGTCTCGCGGAGGCTAGGCATATTCATTCCTGTTGATATTTATAAATTAATCCATTATTTTACCTACTCGCGGACGGGTTTCAATTGGATGGGCCGCATTGTCTATTTCTATCGTCTTTAAAATGGAGGGAGAATCCCTGATAAGGAGAAATACAATGATTTCGAACAACGCATTATTGCTTTATCGTAGAACGCTTCTTCTTCTGATTGTAACGATGGCATTTATGAGTTCCGTTCACGCCGCCCCGATTCCCGTTATTCTCGATACCGACATCGGAGACGATATAGACGATACCTGGGCGTTATCGTTCATTTTATGTTCGCCGGAACTGGACTTGAAAATGGTGGTAACCGACAGCCATAACACTGCCGCCAGAGCCAAAATCGTCGCCAAGTTTCTCGAAAGCGTAAGCCGAGACGACATTCCCATTGGGATCGGAAGCAAACAGGACGACAACATCGGCCCTCAAGCGAAATGGGCGGAAGAATATGAACTTACGAAATATTACAGCACCATCCATCAAGATGGCGTGCAGGCGATGATCGATCTGATTATGAGTTCCAAGGAGAAGATTACGCTGATCGTCATCGGTCCATGTCCCAATATCCAGGAAGCCATCAAACGCGAGCCGGCCATTATCGATAAAGTCAGAGTTTGCGCCATGAGCGGCAGCGTCAAGATCGGATATGGCGGCGTATTGTCGCCCGACGCCGAATACAATGTCCGCGACAATGTACCCGCCTCCCAAGCGATGTACGGCGCAGGATGGGATATCGCTATCGCTCCCTTGGATACCGCCGGGCTGGTTGCCATACGGGGAGAAAAATATCTGCAACTCTTCCACGATCCCAATCCGGTGATCGAGACCCTTATGATGAATTACCGCGAATGGGTTAAGCAAGGCAAGCATCAGATCGATCCCAGCGTGCGCAGTTCTACTCTATTCGACGTGGTCGCCGCTTATATGGCTTTCTCGGAAGAACTATGCGTCGTGGACGACTTGAATCTGAAAGTTGAGAATAAAGGATATACCGTCGTGGATCCCAAAGCGAAAAAGGTTCGCGCCGCCGTTAAATGGAAAGATCTCGGCAAGTTTGAAGACTTGGTGGTCCAACGCCTGAAAAAAGGCGTCGCCTATCCGTTCAGCAAACCGGAAAAAGCTTTTCAGTAATTCATGTTGCGCGCCACGGGAAATTAGCCTAAACCCGCCGTTAAAACGGCGGGCTATTACCGTTTGCCCCTTTAAAGGGGCATTTGACAATAGCCCAGACTTTCAAGGCTGGGAGAAGAACAAGAGTCAATAATCCAAAGAATTTCTTTCGAAAGAATGATTTAAAGTCAAATATTCTCCATTTACTTTTCTCTATGACTTATATAGAATAAAACCTCTTAGATGCGATTGGCGCATCAAAATATTAAAAATGGAAGAGGAGAAGAAAACATGAAAAGAAGTTTGGCAGTCTCTCTCGCGCTCATTGGGTTTTGCGCTCTGCCGGGGTTGATTATGGCCCAAACGGTAACAGCGCCCTTTGTTGCGAAGGCTCCCGCGATCGACGGCGTCGTATCCGCCGGCGAATGGGACGGGGCGGCGACGGTGGAAGGCGCCTGGAACGAACACAGCAGCGCTACGCCCGCCGACGCGGCGGAACCAACCGTCGTGAAGGTATGTTACAGCGTCGATGCGTTGTATATCCTCTTTCAATGCACCGATACCAACGTTCAATCGGGCGCCGTCAACTCCGAATTCCTCGCCAGCGGTCCCGCGAACGCTGTGGGATTCAATCAACCCATCGGGCAGCCTTTCACCTTCGGCGGAGATACGGATTATTTAGCCGTATACATCGATCCGACGAACTACGACAATGCAAGCCCCGGCGCCGACGATTATAGTTACAGCATTCAGATGGAACCGTCGAAAGCCGCCAAAAACGAAGTCGATGCGTTCGGAAACAGCTATACGTATACGGAAGCTGGCCGTTGGGGCGGATTCAAGCGTCTCTTCAATCCTCCAGTAAAGACGGCCGATGGCAAAACTCAGTATTGGGCCAATGGAATCAGCTGGGAACTGAAAGATTCCAAAATCCTCGACGGCAAAACCTCCAATGGTTTTGTAGTGGAATGGAAATTCGTCTGGACGGATTTTGACGGCTATTGGCGCAATTGGGCAAACGAGCCATTGAGCGGCGTATCCGATATCGGTTTGGACGCCACGGACGTATACAATGGAGTTTATGGATTGATAAAGGCGTTCAATCTCGATGCGGCGGATACAGTATTTCCCATTGGAACCGGCGCGGTTACGGGTATGCCCAAGCCCGGTTTGGTGTGGAAAATCCAATTCTGCCGTTATTCGAAGGATTCCACTCCCCAATACACGAACTGGGTCGGCGCGACGGGCGGATTCGTTTCTCGTCCCTTCGGCGACCTGATCTTCGGAACCGCCAGCGGCAGCGACGTCGCCGAAGCGTTGATGCACATGAACTAAAAAGAATTTGCGCCGTCGATCGCCGGAAGGGCGATAACGGCGGAACAGTTTTTTTTACTATACGATGCCTACGCCCGGCAAAAGCCGGGCGTTTCTTTTTATCTGCAACTCTTTATTATCGCCGCAATCTCTTCTAATGTAAGAAGTTGTCAGTTCGATAGAAAGTCGCTTGACAACAGGGGCGCTCTATCTAAGATTTTAAAAGTTCAGGCATTGATGCAACGCCAATTAGCGAGAGAAGAAATCCATGTCGATCCTTCGCATTCAGAACCTGTCTAAGGAATACGCAACCGGTTTTTGGGGGAGGAGAACGCGCGCGCTCTCTAACCTGAATCTCGAGGTAGAAGCAGGCGAAATCTTCGGTTTTCTTGGCCCCAACGGCGCCGGAAAAACCACGACGATCAAAATCCTTCTGCGTATCATATTTCCCACTTCGGGAACCGCCTGGCTTTTGGATAAGGAATTGGGGGAAGCGCCCGAAGTACACAAAATCGGCTATATGCCGGAAAATCCTTATTTCTACCGGTTTCTTAATGGGATAGAATTCCTGTTGTTTTACGCCCGTCTGGCGGGAATGTCTCATGAAGACGCCCGCAAGAAAGCGGCGCGCCTTTTAGATGTCGTCGGCTTAAAACAGGCGTCCAAGGTTAGAATCTCCGATTATTCCAAAGGCATGGTTACTCGCGTGGGATTGGCCCAGGCACTCATCACCGAACCGACCCTTCTGCTGCTCGACGAGCCGATGTCCGGCCTCGATCCGATCGGGCGCATGGAAATGCGCGATCTGATTATGGAATTGAAAGAGCAGAAAAAAACCATCTTTTTCTGCTCCCATATTTTGGCGGACGTAGAAATGCTCTGCGACCGCATCGCCATCTTGAATCGCGGCGAGCTGGTCAAACTGGGAACGGTGCGGGAGATATTAGCGGCGGGAAAATCCTCCTATAAAATTTCATTGGACGGCGTTTCCCCGCAGATCGTCGAACGCTTCGCCCAGCTGGCCGTGAAGTGCGGCGAATTCGGCGGCATCGTCCACCTGACGACGGAGAATCAGGAACAAGCGCAAAAAGCGGCGGAAATCGCCCTGTCGCAAGGAGCCAGAATCTTGGAAATAGGGCCGGAGCACGGGACTTTGGAAGATTACTTCGTGCGGGAGGTAGGCAATCGTGAATAAAATCTTCGCCATCGCGTTGAACACTTATAAAGAAGCCGTTCGCAACAAGGTCTTTTATTTGATCTTGCTCTTCGCCCTGATTTTGCTGGGAGTCTCGTTAATATTAGCATCTCTCGCCTTGGGGCAGGACGATCAGATCATTAAGCATATCGGCCTGATGGCTATCAACATTTTCGGTTTGATGTTGTCGATGTTCGTCGGCGTCAACGTCGTTTACGAGGAATTGGACAAGCGGACGATTTATACCATCATCGCCTCCGGCGTAACCCGCACCCAATTCATTTTGGGCAAATTTCTCGGCTTATTCATCACCGTGGTAGCGAACATCGTCATCATGGGCGTTTTATTGTGCCTTTTGTTGTGGGTATGGAAGGATGCCAGCCCTAGTCCATCTTTAATCATGGCGATTTTTCTTATGCTTTTCGAAATGATGATCGTAACGGCGCTGGTGGTTTTGTTCTCTTCTTTTTCCACGCCGGTATTGTCCGCCGTGCTGACCTTCATGTGTTGGATCATTGGCCGGATGTCGGAAGATTTATGGGAATGGAGCATCCGCCTTATCGAGCAGGGCGCCAAAGGCGCAGCCTATCTTTTGCGGGGGCTTTATTTCGTTCTTCCCAACTTGGCGATTTACAATGTCCAGAACCAGGTGGTTCACCATGAAGATATCGGCTCTTTAGGATACGTAACGTTTATCTATCCCCTGGCCGGCGTCGTTTACGCCGCCATTCTTTTATGGATCGCGACAGTTTCCTTTTCCGGACGGGATTTCAAATGAGAAACAAGAAAGCCATTTCCCTTTTTCTCGTCATCGTTCTCTGCGCGGCATTTGGAGGACTTCAAGCCCTGATCCTGCGAAAACGCGCCGATTTCCGCGTGGAAGAAAAAATTCTGATGCTCTCCAACCGGCCTAAGATCACCCGGATGCTCTCCCTCGGCTTCCGCGGCGCTCTTTCCGATCTGCTGTGGATCCGAGCCATTCAATATTTTGGAGGCAACTTCAGCACCCTGGACAAACCGGAGAAAAAGCCGGGCATGGTCAACCTCTTCCGCAACATGGTCGGCCTCGATTCCCAATTTATCGAAGCCTACAAATTTGGAGGATTCGTCTTCAACGAAGCCATGAGAGATAAAAACCTCGCCATGGAATTTCTGCTGGACGGCGCGGATAAAAACGTTTCCAATCCTTTAGCTTGGCGTCTGCGGTTCGACGCCGGATTCATCGCTTTTTATCAACTGAAGGATTTCGCGGTCGCCAAACAACTTTTTATGCAAACGATTTATGGAGACAACCTCGCTCATGAAGCCCAAGTGAAGGCGGAGGGCTTGAAGGAAGGATTCTTCGCCGATTCCATCGTAGACGGCGATCCTTACTCCGAAGCGAAAATGGAGGCCTCTTCCGCTTCGGTTTCTCTCGCCTTCGACCGTTCCAAAGCCATCGGCCGCGTCAACCTTCAGACGCGCTCCGCCGAGGAACTTTCATTCCAGTTGAGTTATGCGGTGGATATCCAAAGCGCCGCTTCCCAAGCGATTCCTTCCATCACGACGCCCGGATTCTACGATCTCGATCCCCCTATAACGGCGCAATCCCTTCTCTACGGTCCGTTTCAAACAACGGCTCCCGACGGACTGATTTCCGTTTCCGAAATCGAGGTTTACGGTCCGCCCAATAAAGAAGTCCCCACGTACGTCGAACGAATGGCGATCGAAATGGATCGCAACGCCGGCCGGTTCCGCGCCTCTTTCGAGCAGTATTACCGCTATTGGGACGAGGCGCGGAAAAAAGGCGATATGGTCAGCGCTGATCTCGCCTGGGAGAAATTGACCGCAATTTATTCCGCCAAGTGCATCGAATTGCTGGAAGAAGCCGTAAAACTCTACAAAGAGAAAGAAGGCGTTCTTCCGTCTACGCATATGCGCGAGCTGTTCGAGATGGGATACCTTCAACAGGTGCTGAAAAAAAAGAACGCCGAGGATTCCAACTTCGACGCCGACGTCATGGCCGTTCTAACCGCTCGCACGAAAAACATTGGAGAAATACTCACGACCTTCGATTTGCAAAATCCCCAGCCTCATTTGCTCATCGCAACGAAAAACGCCGATGGCAACGAAGATTGGATGATCGTTCCGCGGACGGAATTGATGAACGAGCAATTTCTCAAACTGGAGACGCTGCAAAAAGCGGTGAACAAATATAAAGACGAACATGGGAGTTTCCCCCAACAATTGTCCGATCTATCTCGCGAATCCTGGTTTTCCAGCGCCGCGGAAGTATTTGAAGATCCACTGGGCGGCGAGTTTTTTATGGATCCTCTAACGGGTAAAGTGGAGGCGCGCCATCCAAAATATTGAACGATTCTTGCTTGGCGGATCGCTGAATGTTATTGAGAAAAACCGTCTTTTAGAGTATAGTACGCCTAGCCCAGGATGATGGATTTCTTGACCGGCGGTCATAAGAATTGGCCGTTCGATCGATTTAAAAGGAATGGATAAGAAGAATTATTGGGAACGGATAAACGAACGGAAGAATTAGCCCGCGCCGCTGCGGATACGCTGGCGGAAGTGAAGGGGAAAGATATCGTTATCCTCGAATTGTCCGAGGTTTCCGCTTTTGCGGATTTCTTTGTCATCGCCACGGCGGAAAGCCATGTTCAAATGTTGGCGATGGCGGACCGGGTGCGGGATAAGATGGCTCAGGAGGGCTTAAAAAAAATCGGCCGTTCGGAAGGAAGGGAAAGCCGATCGTGGATTTTAATGGATTTTGGATCGTTGATTGTCCATATCTTCTCCAAACAGGCGCGCGAATATTATTCCCTGGAGCAATTTTGGGGAGACGCTCGATCGATTTTATGGCCGATGGATTTAAATATGGATTCGAAAAGATAAAATAGTAAGTAGAAGGAATTTTAAAATTGATTTGAATTGAGTTGTTTCCCTTTTTTTCATACTATCCCGATATGGTTTTAATCTTTCGATATTTGTGAATTATAAGAATCGCTCTAGCCAAATGCTTTCCTTATCGCTTAAAATACATTCATTGTACTGATTTGAATCCGAGAAGAAAAGCATCGGATATTGTGGATAAAGGAGATAGGAAATTGCCCCTCTCGAATTGCTCCCGCTGCGGCCAGTTATTCAACAAAATCACTTCCGATGTCTGCAAAAAATGCCTGGAAGCGGAAGACGAGCTACTGCGCAAGACGCAGGATTATCTGCGGCAGAACCGGAATGCTTCCAAAGTCGAAGTATTGATGGAATTGGAACTCGAACCGCTGATGTTGGAAAAATGGATCAAGGAAAATCGGGTGAATATTATCGATCCCGAACAGGAACAAGGCAAGCGCCTGTGCGTCGAATGCGGCAGAGAAGTCAAGGGAGGCGGGACCATTTGCCGAACTTGCCAACTGAAAAAACTAACGAAACCGAAACCGGCGGCGCCGGGAGAAAACAAAGAATCCTCACCGGAAGAATCGATTAAGAATATCAGCCGGGGTATGCACTTTAAAAAGAAATAACGTTTGTGCAGATTGGATTTAGCAAACGGCGCCCAAAGCCTGTAAAAGATGGATGGCGGGAAGCGATGATGGACGAATCGCTTCCCGCTTTTTCATGCGCCCCGGTTGGGAATGGGTCGATTACAGCAAGCGAAGCAGAGAATCGACGCGGTTTTTCGCATCGGCTAATTCAATGATTCCTTTTTCCGCCAAAGCAATCAGCGTTTCCGCCGTCGTCTTGAACGCCTGCGCCCGGTTGGTGGCGTCTAAATTGTGATGAGGCGCAAAATGATGAGTAGCGGAAACGGGGCAGCCATGAAGGATCAATTCCAGGTTGCGCAGCCATTCCGCCAATCGTTTGGCGCCGGATTGCACCGAGCGTGCGTTATTGGTGATCAGTTGGTATTGCGCCGCGCCCCACGATTCCGTCGTACCCCAATTTCTTCCCAACATAAATGGCGCCAAGTGCAAGGCGGAGATGACTTGCTCGCTAATGGCTTGCATGCTTTCCGACCATTGCTGGCTGCGTCCGTCGGGACCGACGTAATGAACTTCGATATTGTCGTGGGTTATTAGGTTGCTGTCCGCCTGTTTGGAGCGGAGTTCTTCCCGGATGCCGCGCATTTCTCGTTCGAGCCGTTCGTGGTAGGCGCTGAGGGATTCGCCCCGGTCTCGCGGAGAAGGGGCGATGCGGAAATGGATCGTGGGGTAGCCGGCGTTATGCTGGGTTTTCGCCATGTCCCGGATCATTTGTTGTTGTATCTTTACGGCCAGAGGCAGGGCGGTCAACGGCGAACGCCCATAAGGATTGAGGCCGTCCGAGTCCAAGCCGTAATAGAAAAAGGATGCCGGTTGCAGGGGAACGAGCGAACCGTCCGTTTGAATTTGAAAGGGAAGATGCGAACGGTCCTCAAGGTTCAATTTAAAGCGGATCGTGGCGGGATCGATGACGATGAAGCGCTCGATTTGCGTCCTTCGATGGTCCAACACTACTTCCCCGCAAAAACTTCCGAAAGTGAAGATGGATAGGAAAAAATGATTGGTTAAGGCTTCCACGCCCCAAGTCCGTTCGGTTTTAAGCCCGTAGATTCTCCGATCCAACTCCGTCAACAAATGGCGCGCCCATTCCTGATCGTTGTCCGATCCTCCCGATAGCGTGTAAGATTGGGGAGTCGAGCATAACCGCGCCCAAGCCCAAACGCCCGCCGATACGTCGGGGATGTAATCCCTCAAAGCGCGAAATAAAGGAAACAACGTTCGGGGATCAAGGCCGGGCGGCGTCAGGTAATCGGACGTTTCGTCCCATAACGAGAAGGATTCGATCGAGAAGGGGCGGGATTTCGGCGATGTGGGAATTTCCGTCTTGGGCAGCCAGACAGCGGCTTTTCGTTCCTTGTCGCCAGGGGCTTGCTCTTTGCCAAACCATTTGCGGAGCGTATGCAGCATGGTCTCCTCCAATGCGAAGTAGTGAAGACTCTATCTATAGAGGAGAAAACGGCAAAAAGGATTTGTTAATCTAAAACAGCGATCAGAAAAAGGATGGATTGTATTTTTTGATCCATCGGTAATCGAGATGGAACAATGATGGGTCGAACAACATGACCCATCCTACTTCATGAAATAAATGATAACGGCGCTGTTAGGTAATCCGTAATCGTAATAACGAATGTTGTATGCGTAAGAAATCGGGCTAGACAAACGTATAAAACCACACAACAATCTTGAATTGCGCATTCCATCTCATATAAGTACGATCGATCGAGTTGTTGCGCTTTCCCTGGCCGCGCGGGCCGTTTTCTTTGGGGGCGTTCGAATCGCGTTATATTAGAGGCGCTTGCAATATTGATAAAGTAAGCTTTAAAATTCTCCCCCCAAGCTTGGGGGAGGAATAAAGGAATATTGCAAGTACCTTCCTATTCCAGGAGTATTTAAATGCCTCAACCTGCAAAAAATACGATTACGCTGACAAAATTCGGTTTGACGATTGCCGCCATTATCGCCTTTGGCGTTTTTGTCCGCGTCTGCGCCTTGGATCGAATGGCGTTTCACCACGACGAATCGATTCACGCTCTTCACAGTTATAACTTATATGAAGGGAATGCTTCACCCTGCTGGTACGATCCGACGTATCACGGCCCGTTTCTTTATCATTTCGGCGCCTTTTATTTTCTCTTGTTCGGCGATAACGATTTCACGGCGCGGCTGCCGTTCGTCAGTTTCGGCATCCTGATGCTTTATTTCATCTGGCGCTTGCGGCCGTGGATTGGAACCTCCGGCATGACGGCGTGCCTGATCTTGGCGGCCGCCTCGCCAGTATTGACCTATTTTTCCCGCTTCGCCCGCAACGATATTTACATGGGGACGATGGCCTTGGGCATCGTCCTTTTCGCGCTGGAATACCTGCGTTCGCGCCGCGCCGGGGATTTGGCTTGGATGAGTTTCTTTCTTGTTTTAATGTATTGCTGCAAGGAAAATTCCCTTATGTATGGATTTACATTCGGTTCATATATCGTTTTTTATGGGATTTATTATTTATGGAAAACTCCCAAGGAAGAGAAAAAAACGGCCTTATCGGACATTTTTACGGATCGAGCGCCGTTTGTTCACATCCTTTCTCTCTATGCGCTGTTTTCTTTCGCCGCCTTCTCGTTGGTTTTTTATGTAACGCATAAAGAGCAATTCAAACTGCGCTCCAATCAACTGCGGATTCAGGGCGGTGAGGAATCCTTCGGCATCGGCGTTTTGCGCACAACCTGGAACGAATACGTCGGCGGACATTGGAAAGTTGTCCCCTTTTGGACTGTCGCCTCCATCGTCGGCGTCATCGTCTTGTTCGTCCTGTTCGCTTGGCTGTATCGAAAATTCCGCACGGCGCCGGAAACGGGATCGTTGATTTCGCGGCTCTCCCGGCGTTATCTTTTGGTTCTCTCCTGCGTTCTGCTGATTCTCTTCGTCTATTCTTTCCTCTTTACGACGATGGGAACCAATCCCTCCGGCATGAAAGCGGGAACGGTGGATTATCTTTTGTACTGGATGGGTCAACAATTCAATCCGCGCATCGCCGGTCCGCCGGATTATTACATTCCCCGCTTGTTAGTCTATGAGGCCGCATCTGTTTTCTTCGCCGTATTGGCTTTCATCTTTTATTTGCTCGGCGGTTTGGGATGGATCAATTTTTCCGCTTTTCTCGCCGCATTTTTCGGAGTCGTTTATACGTACGGCATAGTCGTTTTAGGAGACGCTTCCCCCAAGAATTTTGCCACTTATTACGTTCTTTTATTTTCCGCATGCATCGCCATCGCCATTTTTCTCTTCAAAAATATCGTCAAAATCTTCTCTTTTGCGCCTCCCGAACTTGTTGAGGAAAAAGGTCTTGAAACCCAGGACCATATCCCAAAAGAAGAAAAACCAGGATTGAGCGCGGATGGTTTCCGATTTTTCTTGATTTATTGGAGCGTACTTTCTCTGCTGATTTACGCCATGTTGGAAGAGAAGGTGCCATGGTTGTTGACGCATCAAGCTTTGCCTCTAGTCCTTCTTGCCGGGACGTTCATTGGCGATGTTTGGGATAGGCTCAATCCTGGCGTTTTGCGCAGCGTATTTGCTTGCCTAGCGGGTTTATTCGTCATTTACGAAGCGCGAATCGATATCAAACTGAATCTTTATCAAAACGACGATCCCCGCGAAATCATCGTCTATACCCAATCCGATCATATTGTCAAATTGGTAGCCGAAGAGATGATCCGAGGCGCTCATACGCTGGGCGCCGAGTATCTGCCGCCCAATCCGGTTAAATTTCTCGCCGCTTTGCAAGGCCATGCGCAGTGGCCGTATTATTGGTACTTGCGCCATTACCGCGTGATGCCGGCTGGAGGAATTCCAGATAAGAGCAACGATTACCCCTATATTCTCATCGACGAAAATTACGATCAGAGGATGAAAATTTGGGGGGAAGGGAAATATGCGAAAAGAAAACTGAAGCACCGCGTATGGTGGCCTTACGAAACTAAGGAACGTCTGTCTCTTCAGCAAGTATTTCCCTTCGATTATGGGCGGATGGGCTTCATCAATTCCCAGAGCGAGGCCTGGAAGGCGTTTTGGAAGTATATAATCTATCGGCAAGTGTGGAGTACGCCGGGATCGACGGACGTTCTCTTCTACGCCAAAACGCCCTTAATCGCGCCGGAAGCCGCTCCTCAAGTTCCCGACGCCTACAAACTGCCGCCTCGCCCCTTGCAGGTCGTCCAAATGGTTGGAGGCGTCCGCGGCTCGGAAAACGGCCAATTCAACGAACCGCGCGGCGTCGCTCTTTCGCCGGACGAGACAAAACTCTACGTTCTGGATTCCCGCAACGGACGAATCCAAGTCTTCAACGCGGAAACATTGCAGTTCATCGGCTATTTCGGCGGCCCGGGATCGCAGCCGGGCGCCTTTGAAATCAACAAATTCGACGGTCCCAATGGCGGTATGGGCGTGGGACCGGATGGTTCCGTCTATGCTACGGATACGTGGCAGAACGATTTCGGGCGCATCAACCATTACAATGCCGAAGGCCAATCCGCCAAAGCGATTCTTCTTCCCCCCGGCGAGAATTTTTACTCCCCTCGCGGGCTGGCCGTTTCCCCGCAGGATGGATCGCTTTACGTAGCGGATACCGGCAATAAGCGGATCGTCAAATTCAATCCAGCCGGAGGATTCGGCGGAGTCATCGTGAAATCCGATTTGAACGAACCCGTCGGCGTTGCCGTCAGTCCTCAAGGATTGATCTATGTTTGCGACGTGGCGGGCAAGCGAGTGGCGGCCTTTAATTCCGCGGGACAATTCGTAAGGCAATGGCAGATTTTCGGCTGGAATTCGCCGAACGTCGAATGGATCGAACCCTATGTCGCCGTGGATGCGAGAGGTTTCGTTTACGTTACCGATTCTACAACGAATACGATTCATCGATTCGATCCTACCGGACAAAACGTCATGCAGGGCGGCGGCGAAGGAAGCGGTTCGGGACAGTTGCGAGGCCCTAAAGGCATCGCTATCGATTCGAAGGGTTTTCTCTATATTGCGGACAGCATGAATCACCGCATCGTCAAAGCGCGTTTTCCGGGATGAAATAAGTATAATAATAGGGTGGAGAAAATAATTGATTATCGGAATGGAGTCCATTGAAAGGAGTTGATGTTTGTCGTATTATTCTATTACATTCGAATGGATTTTTTTTGTTATGTATTTTTGATTGAAAATGCCGTTGGAACCTTAGGATTTATATGGTCAATGAATTGGCGGGATTATCATCCAGTAATTCATTTTCTCAAATAACTCAGTTGCTGGAAAAACCGCGTACTTTACTGGCGGTTGGAGTTGTTGACGGAGATGAATGTTATATCGATTACTTGCGCCGCATCGGCTACGTCGTAGAAAAACAAGATGGGGCGAAGGGCATCTATGACTCCATTCTCGCCAATATTCCCGACGTATTGCTTCTGGATATCGATGGATTGGGCGATCTAGCCATACAAGTAGCCCAAAACATGAAAGAAAATCCGCTCACCTATACGATGCCGATTATCGTCGTAGTGGGCAAACGCGATCTTGAAAAAGAGATCGCGGCGCTGGAAGCGGGCGCCGAGGATTACGTCGTAAAACCTTTCCACCCCCCCTTGCTGGCGGCGCGAATCCATACCAGCATTCGCCGCAATATCCGTTTGCAGATTTCCAATCCCCTTACGGGTCTCCCTGGAGCTATCTACGTCGAAGAACAAACGTCCAAGCGCATGCAAAATAAAAATCCCCTCGCCATGTGTTATGCGGACTTGGACCATTTTAAGGCGTTTAACGATAAATACGGTTATTCGCGGGGAGACAACGTTATCCGCATTCTGGCCACGATCCTCAACGAAGGCGTAAGCATCTACGGAAAAAAAGGCGATTTTGTGGGGCATATCGGCGGGGACGATTTCGTGATGATTATCGATTTCCTTCGCATTGATGATGTCTGCGGGTACGTCACTCAATGCTTCGACGCGCTGATTCCTTTTCAATACGATGAAATCGACATGGAACGGGGATATATCGAATCCGTCAACCGGCTGGGCCGCCCGCAAAAATTCCCCATTATGACCGTCTCCATCGGCGTCGTGACCAATGAAATGCGCGAGATCGACAATTACCTCATCATGACGGAACTGGCCGCCGAGATGAAGGAATACTCCAAATCCATCAGCAAAAGCAAAAAAGATCCTAAAAGCACTTACCGCGTCGATAAACGGACCTCCTGAAATTTTTCTTGTCCCCTGACAGATCGACCAAAAATGCTACACTAACTTTTCCATAATTCATCTATGGTTTTGGAGGTTTTCATGGGGCCGCAGGTTTATGTTACGAGGATGCTCCCCCAACCGGCGTTGGACAGGATGAAAGAGGCCGGTTTTCAATTCGAGGTCTATCCCGAAGACCGAGCCATCCCCCGCGAGGTTCTCCTGGAGAAGATTAAAAACCGCGACGGCGCGCTTTGCATTCTGACGGATGCCATTGACCGCGACGTCTTCGAGCAAGCGAATAAAATCCGCATTTTCGCCAACTACGCCGTTGGCTATAACAATATCGACATCGGCGAAGCCACGCGGCGCGGAATCGCCGTCACCAATACGCCCGGCGTTTTGACGGACGCCACTACAGATCTGGCCTGGGCCTTGCTCTTCGCGGCGGCGAGGCGAATCGTGGAATCGGACGCCGATCTTCGCCAAGGAAAATTCGACGGCTGGGGGCCGATGCGCTTTTTGGGTCAAGACGTAACCGGCGCCGTTTTGGGCGTCGTGGGCATGGGGCGCATTGGAAAAGCCTTCGCCGCCCGCGCCGCCGCTTTCCAAATGAAAATCCTTTACGTTTCGCGCAAACCCGAACCGGAGTTCGAGGCGGCTTACGCGCCCAGCGCCCGCCGCGTGGAACTGGACGAATTGTTACGGAGAAGCGATTTCGTCAGCCTGCATGTTCCTCTCTCTCCGGAAACGACGCATCTCATCGGGGAGAGAGAATTGAGGCTGATGCAGCCTCACGCCATTCTCGTCAATACCGCCCGCGGACCGATCGTCGACGAAGGGGCGCTGGTCAAGGCGTTGGAAGAAAAATGGATTTGGGCGGCGGCTCTCGACGTTTACGAACAAGAGCCGAAAGTCCATCCTGGATTGATAGGATTGTCCAACGCCGTGCTCTGCCCCCACATCGGCAGCGCCACCTTCCGAACCCGCACGCGAATGGGATTGATGGCTGTAGAGAATCTGATCGCTTTCTTTTCGGGAAAAAGGCCTCCGAACCTGGTCAATAGCGAAATCTGGAAAAAATAGCCGGACGCCGACAGACTTTTTCATTATATTACTTATAGAACAAAGAACGGAGCGTTTCATGTTTTAAAGACATGACCCATGCGGCGGCGGAACGCCGTTTCTCTCATGCTTTCTTATCGGCGGTTTTGCAGCGCCGCCTTAGCCGAAAACAGGAATCGTGCGATGGATCTATTGGAAAAAGGCAAAAAACTGGCGCAACAGGGGAAATTCGAAGAGGCTTTAGATAGCCTTATCCTGGCATGGGAAAACGATAAAGAGAATGCGGATATCCATTTTTATCTCGGATTATGCTACAGCTCGCTGCAACAATTCGGATACGCTCGTTATCATTACGAACTGGCGCTCGTTTTCAATCCCAACCATCCGAAAACCAAATTGGTTTGGGAGGGAATCAAGAATGAATCTCCCGAAAAACCGCCCGAACGGCGTTTGACTCGAGCCGCCGCCGCCAAAGCGCGCAAAGAACAGGCGGAAGAGCAAAATGAAGCAACTGCAGAGCCGGAATTCGACGAAAATCGCATAACTCTCCATAACATCAAAATCACGGAGGACAAATGGGAAAAAGCGTTTCCCGCCTCCGCGTTGATGGAAGATAAGAACAAAACTTCTCCCTTGCTCCTGGTTTTCATCATCCTCATCGTTGTCGCCATGATCGCCGCCCTATTATTTTTCCTTCTTTACTCATTTGGCATTCTAACGATCTGATTCTCCTCCCCGCGCTGCGATATTCGTTAGCGGCGAATCCAGTTGAAAGCGCTAATGAATTCATTTGAACTTTCGTATTTCTGCATAACAGCGAGAAGGATAGCCGCCGAGAGAAAAACAAATAGCAGCCATCCCATCGTATAGTAAGATCGGCGGCGCAGGCTTTGCGTCATTTTTCCATAGCGCGCGGAATAATATTGTTTCGCATTTTCATAGCCGGACGAGGTGATTTCCGGCGCTTTCTCCTCCCCACCATTGCGGAAAAGGCGAAAGCGCGCCTGATGAATTCTTTTATCCACATCGAGCAGCAGACTTTTCGGATCTTTTCGCATGATATACATCTTGTGCGAGGGCAATAAGTTATGCGTAACTTCAAAACGCAAGCGCTGCGCTTCCTCTACATTGCCGTCGTCATCTTTAAGTAATCTCTTAGCGCGTTCAAGGATTTTGACGGCTTTCGATTCTGCATTAGCTTGCGATTTCGTCATTTTTTTCTTTTTTAGCGCTTCCATGATTTCAACCTCTATCCTATGAAACTCCGATAGAACCAACCCTATTAATTTGTCTATTATTCCTTACCTTTGTAAGTAATTATAGTCAAATCCCACTATTTTGTCAACAAAAAGTCGTTTTTTTGCTGATGTTCTTTACTGTAATCATCGCAAACGAGGCTGACTTTCCTGGTAGTTCTTTGATTTCATCTTTGTTGCTTATCCATCGATGGATCAACCGTACAATCGATAATATGAATGAATTGTAATACGTTCATTCGATTAATTATATGTAATATATTATCGAATCAATATTAATTTATAGATCATTAATTATTTATTATCAATGTATTGACGTTACTTTCAATTTATGATAAATAATAATAAGTTCAATCTCTACCTTTAGGCTGAGATATACCTAAATCTAATGTATTAAGGAGGAAAAGTATTAAAATGAGAGTTGTGAAACGGAGCGTATGGATGACCGCCTTTTGTCTTCTCAGTCTCTCTGCGTTTTCGCAAGGGATTTTCGACAAAAAGGCGGATTGGGGCGACACGAACAGTCCGCCAATGCGAGGAACCTACAAAGCGGCGGGCAGCGTCGAGTTTTCCAACGGCGTTTACGACCTGAAAGGAAACGGCGACGATATTTGGGAAAGCAACGATGAAGGCTTCTTCGCTTATACGGAAAAATCCGGCAGCTGGTCGTTGAGCGGCAAGGTCAAATGGATTAACCAAGGCGGAGATAGCGATTGGGCGAAAGCGGGCGTCATGCTTCGCGAACAAGGCGCTGTGGCCGGATCGCGCCATTATTGGATTGAACTGCGCGCTGGCGCGGGGATGGCAGGCGATCGCACGGACGCTCAATGGCGTACAACCGCCGATGCGGGATCAGGCAATGTGGAAGTTCGCACTCCCGACAATCAGGCTGTGAACGATAAAGGCGATGGCGTATGGCTGCGCGTCTCCCACATTGCTTCGATCGGCGCCGTGTTGAGCGAATACTCCTACGATGGAACCAATTGGGTATTCGGCCATGCGCAATTGATGACGTTCCCCGACTCCGTTGCTTATGGCTTGGTTATCACCAACCATTTGGACAACGAGTTGCTGGCGGAAGCGCAATTCAGCGATGTGAAACTGGAGAATACCGCGCCGGCAGTGGGATTCCGTTCTGTTTCGATAACGGATCCCGTATACGTCGCGGGCGATCCAATTACGGTGACGCTTACGATCGGCGGCGGTTCGGGCGCGATTAAAGTGGAAGAAACGCCTCCAGCAGGATGGAGTATCTCCAATATTTCCGATGGCGGAACTTTCGCAGACGGAGTTATTACTTGGAATCTCAGCGCGGCGAAAAACGTTACCTACGTGGCGACGGCGCCTGCGGGTTCCACGGAGGAAGCTGTCTTCAGCGGAAAAATTGGGACGGTGAATATTGTGGGAACCAGCACGCTGACTGCTCCCAGCCCTATTGAGATTTTCGACAACCATCTGGATGTCGGAGCCGTGGGCGCGGCGGGCGCCGCCGAATACCAGGCGGCGGATAAACGCTATGTCGTTACCGGCAGCGGCGCGGATATTTGGGATACAGCCGACGAGTTCCACTTCGTCTACAAGAAACTCTCCGGCGCTTTCAGTCTCGAAGCCACGGTTTTCGGCTACAACGATACGGGCGCCAACGATTGGTCGAAATTCGGCTTGATGGTGCGCGACAACTTGACGGCGAGTTCTTCGCACGTCATGGCCATCATTCGCGGCGCCGATTTGCAGTACGACACGCAATGGCGCGCCAGCGCGGGCGCCGCTTCGGGGGATACCGGATTGAAAGCCGACGAATCAGGCGATATGAAAGTTGTGAAAACGGGCAGTACGGTGGAAGCGTACTATAAAGACGCCAACGGCGATTGGGTTCTCGATTCCGCTCAGACGATTCAAATATCCGATCCTGTTTATGCCGGTCTCGTCGTCGTTTCCCACGATGACGGCCTTACCGCCATCGGCGAGTTCGAAAATGTCAAACTCACTCTCTATCCCTTCCAGGTTTCTAAGGTTTCCTCTGCGCAAAAAGTGCAGCAGGGCGGAACGGCCGACGTTACGGTAACCTTAGAAGTGCGCGAAGGGGAAAAATCCGATGTCGTTATTAAAGAAACCTATTCCCAAGCCGCCTCTGTCTCCAATATCAAAGCGAGCGCGGGACAAGCGACGGACGACAAGAAGGGAACGATTTCCTGGAACCTTACCGGCGCTGCGGGCAATGTTACTTTGAAGTACACCTTGAATGTTCCCAGCGATTACAAGGATCCTTTCGTCAATATCAGCGGATCGTTCGATAACGGTCAAGGATTCGCTGGTTCTACGGGCAGCTTGGCGTTAGCGGTGGAGGTTGTCGATCTGGGCATCTTCCAAGGCCATATGGATATCGGTTCGCCAGGAGCGCCTGGAAACGTGAAGATCGAGGGCGACGCCTATCAAGTCATTGGCAGCGGCCATGACATCTGGGATGCGGCGGACGATTTCCATTACCTCTACTTCAAGACTCAGGGCAACTTCAAGATGACCATCGACGATCCTTACATCGGCGCTTATGGGTCGGTTCCCAGCACCAGCACCTGGATGAAGATGGGCATCATGGCCCGTCAGGATTTGACGGCGGCTTCCGCTTACGCTTTGGGCTGCGTCTACAGCGAACATCAGCGTATAACCTTGCAATGGCGCGACACGGCAGGCGCTGGCGCCTCCAACGACGGCATTGAATCCAATCCCGTCGATTATCAGCCGGGTTGGGATGCGGCTTGGGATAGTTTCTCAAATCCAACGCTCGATCAAATTACGCCCAGCGGTACGATCGTATTCGAACGGGATGGCGACACTTTCATCTTGTCGTATTTGTGGGATAACGAAGAACATTATGTCGACGAACACGATGTCGTATTCACTGATCCCATCTATCTCGGCGTCGCAGTAACCTCGCACCAAACGGGCGCCACGGCGCAAGGAACCTTCAAGAATCCGCAATTGGTCACCGGACAAGTCGTTGCCGTCGAGGATTGGATGCTGCATTAACTAATTGCGATAGGAAAATGACGGGCTGCGCTTCAATATAAGCCCGCCTTACAAAACAATTTTGGTTTGGATTATTCCACCCGGAGTTTATCTCCGGGTTTTTTTATGGAAAAAATACGCTTTGAATGACGATCCGGCAAAAAGTAATGATGATGATATCGGGCGACTACCAATTGGGGTGCAGGCATCTTGCCTGCACAAGATATCCCGCAGGCAAGATGCCTGCACCCCCAAAAATTGACTTTTTGCCGTTCCGTCTTGAACGGTTGAAGAAATGATTAATTTATATATTAAATTATTTATAAAATTGATAAAAAAATCATTTAAAAAAATTATCGATTGATCTCTCAATAAGTGTTGACAGGATATGGGAGATATGTTAGAAGATTATAATTGTAATCAGTCGATCTAGTGATCTTATGATTAAGGGATCATTAGGTTCACTGGCATAATAATTTTTACGGGAGGAACAATATGATTAGCAAGTTTTGGAAGAGCAGAATTCTAGCGGCGGCTTTGTGCCTTATCGTTATGCCTGCGTTTTCGCAGGGCATCTTCGATAAGAAAGCCGACTGGGGAGACACGAACAGTCCGCCCAAACGAGGAACGTATAAGGTTGCAGGCAGCGTTACTGTTACTGGCGGCGTTTACGACATGAAAGGCAACGGCGACGATGTTTGGGACAGCAACGATGAAGGTTTCTTCGTTTACACGGAAAAAACCGGCAGCTGGTCGCTGAGCGGCAAGGTGAAATGGGTCGACAGCGGCGGAGCGAACGACTGGTGTAAAGTTGGCGTCATGGTTCGCGAACAGGGCGCCGTGGCCGGTTCGCGCCATTATTGGGTCGAACTGCGCGGCGGCGCTGGAGCTGTTGGCGATCGCACTGACGCCCAGTGGCGCGCAACCGCCAATGCCGGATCAAGCAACGCAGAAGTGCGCACGCCCGACAATCAAGCGGTAAACGACAAAGGCGACGGCTTATGGTTACGCGTTTCCCGCATTGCTACCGTCGGCGCGGTGATGAGCGAATTTTCTTACGATGGGACCAATTGGGTATTCGGTCATGCTCAGAAGATGACGTTTCCGGATCCTGTGGCTTTAGGTTTGGTTATCACCAACCATGTCGACAACGAATTGTTGGCGAATGCGACGGTTAGCGACGTGAAATTGGTTGACGCCGTACCGGCGGTAGGCTTCCGATCCGTGTCGTTAACGGATCCAGTTTACGTTGCGAACGATCCCATTACGGTAACGCTTGAAATCGGCGGATCGGGCGCGGTTAAAGTAGAAGAGACGCCGCCGGCCGGATGGGCTATCACCAATATTTCCGATGGCGGAACCGCAACCGGCGGAGTCATTACCTGGAATCTCACGGCGGCGAAAAAAGTTACCTACGTAGCTACGGCGCCAGCGGGTTCCACGGCGGACGCCGTCTTCAGCGGCAAGATCGGAACGGCGCCCATTCAGGGAACCAATAAGTTGAGCGCTCCCAAACCCATCGAGATTTTCGACAACCATTTGGATGTCGGAGCCGTGGGCGCGGCGGGCGCCGCCGAATACCAGGCGGCGGATAAACGCTACGTTGTTACCGGCAGCGGCGCGGATATTTGGGACACTGCCGACGAGTTCCACTTCGTCTACAAGAAACTCTCCGGCGCCTTCAGCTTGGAAACTACGGTCTTCGGTTACAATGATACGGGCGCCAACGACTGGTCGAAATTCGGCTTGATGGTGCGCGACAACTTGACGGCGAATTCCTCGCATGTGATGGCCATCATTCGCGGCGCCGATTTGCAGTACGACACGCAATGGCGCGCCAGCGCTGGCTCCGCTTCGGGGGATACCGGATTGAAAGCCGACGAATCGGGAGAGATGAAGATCGTTAAAACCGGCAGTACGGTGGAAGCGTATTACATGGGCTCCGACGGCAATTGGGTGCGCGACTCGGCCCAGACGATCCAATTATCCGATCCCGTTTACGCCGGTCTCGTCGTTACATCTCACGATGACGGACTCTTCGCCATCGGCGAATTCGAAAACGTCAAACTCACTCTCTATCCCTTCCAAGTAGCCAAGGTTTCCTCTTCGCAAAAAGTGCAACAGGGCGGAACGGCCGACGTAACGTTAACTGTGGAAGTGCGCGAGGGCGAGAAATCCAATGTTGCCATTAAGGAAACCTATTCGCCCGCCGCTTCCATCTCCAATATCAAGGCGAGTGCAGGACAAGCGACGGACGACAAGAAGGGAACGATTTCCTGGAATCTTACCGGCGCTACGGGCAATGTTACTTTGAAGTACATTTTGAACGTTCCCAGCGATTACAAGGATCCCTTCGTCAATATCAGCGGAACATTTGATAATGGACAGGGATTCGCCGGTACAACGGGCAGCTTGGCCTTAGCGGTTGAAGTCGTCGATTTGGGCATCTTCCAAGGACATATGGACATTGGCGCTCCCGGCGCGCCTGGCAACGTGAAGATCGACGGCGATGCTTATCAAGTCATCGGCAGCGGTCATGACATCTGGGATGCGGCGGACGATTTCCATTACCTCTACTTCAAGACGCAGGGCGACTTCAAGATGAGCATCGACGATCCTTACATTGGCGCTTATGGGTCGGTTCCCAGCACCAATACTTGGATGAAGATGGGCATCATGGCGCGTCAGGATTTGACGGCGGGTTCCGCTTACTGCTACGGCAGCATACGCAGCTCCGATCAAGCCATGATGATTCAGTGGCGCGACGGTCAAGGCGCAGGCGCCAACTGGGACAGCGTTACGGTTACGCCGGATCAATGGCAGCCGGGTTGGGATGCCAGTTGGACGGGCATATCGAATCCTACGCTCGATCAGATTAAACCGAGCGGCACGCTTATCTTCGAACGGTCTGGCAACGAATTCATCGTTTCTTATCTATATCAAAACGAAGAATATTACGTAACCAGCCACGAATACGCGATGACCGATCCCATTTACCTTGGCATCGCGGTAACCTCGCATCAAACAGGCGCAACATCTCAAGGTACGTTCAAGAATCCGAAACTGATCAGCGGCGTGGTTGTCGCCGTTGAGGATTGGATGCTGCATTAAGAGTAAGAATCGGTCTTTATTTTCAGTCATTAATTTTGGGCCTGGAGTTTTTTCTCCAGGCCTTTTTTCTATTCGCGCCGTCGCCAGCGGCATTTTTTTATGCGAAAATGATTCCACGGCGTTTCGACGCGCAAAAAGATTAGGGAGAGATCAAAACATGATAGGCAAGTACTGTTTTCAAGCGGCAAGGGTGATTATAATTTTGGGATTCATCATCGCATTATGGCCTTTAGCGAGTCTGGGAGGAACCGTGAAGATCGAAAAAATATCCTTTGCCGGTTGGACTAACTGTTATCGCATGACCAATGGAGAAGTGGAATTGATCGCTGTGGCCGATATTGGGCCGCGCATCATCCATCTTGGCTTCGTTGGCGGCGAGAATCTATTCAATGTCAGCAAAAACGATCTGGGATTGAAGCAATCGGACTCCTGGCGCTCCTTTGGCGGCCATCGTTTCTGGATCGCGCCCGAAACCGTGGAGTTTACCTACTATCCCGACATGGACGAACTCAAGGTGGAAGTGGAAGGCAATAAGATTACGCTAACCGCGCCGCCGGAAATTTTGGATCAAGACCTGCGCAAACAGAATCTCGGCTTCGAGGAGATCGAAAAAAGAATGGCGGTTTCCTCTTTCCGCAAGAATCTACGCATCCGCAAGCAGATGATCGTATCCATGACGGACGACGGCGAAATCGCAGTGGAGCATCGCGCCGAGAATTGCAGCCTTGAGCCTATCGGCATGGCGCCTTGGGCGTTGACCGTCATGAGAGACGGCGGAACCGCCATTATCCCCAATCCTCCCTTCGCGCCGCATGGGCCGGGGCATTTTCTTCCTGAACGCGCCGTCATTACTTGGAGCTATACCGATCTCGCCGATCCTCGTTTGACGTATTTAAAAAAATACATTACGATTCGCCAAGAACCATCCATCAAGCAGCCTATTAAAATCGGCTTTTCCGACGTTCAAGGCTGGGTGGGCTACGCGACTAAAGATGTATTGTTCGTGAAGCGCCTCGCTTACGATCCCAAGGATTCGTATCCCGATATGGGCTGTTCGGTGGAAATTTTCACGAACAACGCCATCCTTGAAGTAGAATCGTTAGGTCCGCAGAAAAACCTTAAACCAGCGGACGCCGTTTCCCATACTGAACGATGGAAAATTACGAAAATCAAGGAAATAGACGGAACGGAGGAGAGCATAGACCAAGCGGTTAAGGCGGCGGGACTTTTGAAATAGGAATTATGCTGGAGGCGCAGGGGTTTGTATTTTCTCACCCCTGCGCCGTATAGATTAGAGAAAATACGATTTGGATTAAACTACCGAGCCTCTTGCAAAATTCCATTATTCCTCCCCCAAGCTTGGGGGAGGTTTAGGAGGGGGTTGTTTTAAGTCTAATAAAATCAACCCCCCTCTAACTCCCCCCAAGCTTGGGGGGGAGAATTTGAAGGCGGATTTTATCAATTTTGCAAGAGCCTCCGCTGTTTATGGATGGATATTCGGATCGTTCTCGTAAGCCGAGCCGATATGGCAAAGTTGGTGCAGCGTAGCGGCGAATAATTTGTAGAGCGCTTCCAACCGTTCAATGTTCGTGATGCATTCATCCACGAGAAAATAGAGTTCGTCCACGCCCTCGGGAAAGCGTTCCTCGAACCAGCCTCCATCGGCTTTGACTTCGAAATAGAACGATGGCTGCGCTTTGATCAACTCCCGGATCTTGGGATCAGAAAAAAGCGCTTTGACTTTGGTTTCGTTGTTGCCTTTGATAATGAAATCCCGGTCGAATTCTTCGTCGCCGACGGGAACGTCCTGCATTCCCAATAGTTTCCCGATGGCGTCGAAGATTCCCTTGCGATAGATGGAAAAATAGAAGCCGTCTTTGTTGACGAAGGGCGCTCTCATGCGCGTACAGAAGATATGATCGTGTTGCGTATCGATGCGGTGGGTGTCGAGAGTGATCGTCCAATCATCGGCTTTGGCGATGACTTTTCCCCCCGACCACGATCCGCCTTCGATGAATTCCGCCCCGATCTCTTGGCACAATTTCTTCCATACTTCGTCTTTACTCGGTCCGAATAGTTTTCGCAGCATCGCCATGTTTCATCTCTCTTTTCGTGATGGAATAATCTTTGCCGGAGGCAAATTCCGCAAACCGCCCTCGTCTCTTGGTTATTATCACTTCTTCTTATCGATAACGGTAGATGAAGAACGCATCTTGCGTCGAGTCTGTCGTAGGATTTCCTTCCACCAGGCGTTTCTTATTATGGCCGCCGCCCCGGCTGCGGTTCGGGATGCAGCATTCCCCGCAGCGTATAGAGTTGGATCAAACCTTGATTGACCAGCCGCTCTCCGGTTCCCACTTCGGCGATGGTTGAGTCGCTTGCGCCATAACCGCCCCGGGCGGCGGATTGGATATCGGGAAGATACCATTGCGGCCAATCCTGGTAAGAGTCGTCGCAATAGCCGAACATAAAAGCGTGAGGCAGAGCCGCTTTTTCCCGCACGTCGATCTGAAATTGATGAAACGGCTCTCCCGGCAGCGTAACGACGCCGATTTCGCCGTTGATAAGGATGGAGGTCGTTCCGAAGCGCAGCGTCTTGTCTTTCTCCCAGCGATGCTTGAATTCGAGAACCTCGCTGGCGGCCAGCAGCTCGTCCGAACGGCCAGGAACATTATCCATTCTCTTTATGACGCCGAGAACTTCGTTCGCCAACAATTCGCCCATGATTGTGGGGAGAGCGAGGTCTTCCTCTTCATGCTTGCCTACGGCTTGGTAGAGGGGATTGATATCGCCCGCGCCTCCTTGGACGAACAGGCACTGAACCGAACCGCCCAGTTCTTTCTCCACCTTGCGGTACATAGGGCCAACGTAATCAGTGGAAATTTTCAAGCATCTAGAACCGAGCGTAACCGGATGGCATGCGTAGCGAACGAAAACGGCGCGGATGGCGCCAGCATTGTCGGTTATGCGAATGACGCCGACATTGGGATCGACGGGACCATAAGGAATATGGGGATTGTTTTGAAAGATCGTCGTCGCCAGGCCGTCGGGATCGCGGCGCAGGCGATTGTAGCCCAATTGAATCGATCCCTCTCCCGCGGCGATGTAAGCGGGAAACATATTCTGTTTCGCTTTTCGAATCGCGTTGAATATCCGGTCTTCGATCACGCTTATCCAGGGTTTTTCTTTGGAAGGAAAATCGTCGCGGAAAAGGTCCGGTCCGTAATGCGTATGGCTGTTGAGCAACAACAACCGATCGATGCCCAACTCTCCCAAGCGATCCCGCAGCCGGGGCAATTGGAATTCGCATACGTCCCAGCTGACGAAGGCGATGGAGGTTTGCGTCGATTGCAAAACTAAAACCTTGGCTAGCAGGGGATCGAGAACCCCATCCGCGCCCTCCTTGCGGCTCCCGTATCCCCACAAGGGACAGCCCAGCGGCGGCGTGATATCCGTCCAAGCGGTTCCGGCGGACAGCGCCGCGTTTCCCGTTTCCGCCCCAAGGACCGTTGGAAAACAACTCCACCAGATCAAGCCAGCGATGACCAGGATTTGTCGCATAATGCTTTCGCCTTTTTATGAAAGGAATGGTAAAGATAAGAGTGTTATAATCTTACTGATTTTGGCGGGACTGTATACGGGAAAATCTATTGGCGACTTTATCTTTATTGCGAAGGAATCTCTATAAATGAATCGAAAAAAAACTTGGCGCAAAGCGCGAAATCGCATTGGGAACTTGCCCATTAATTTTATTTCGTGCTATGATAAATCCAATGCGCCGAGAATTGGCATGAGGCAGCAGTGGGATTGAACCGTTTCTTGCGATTCGCATATTGATTTGTCTTTTGTTTAGGGTTAGAGGGTTTGCCGGTTGAGCTTGGCTTAAATTTCCAAGCCCTTCTTTGTTTATTCTTGGTCTCTCGTTTTCTCTCCTCTCCCTAAATATCGATATCCATTTTCGCCGTCGGCAAGATTGTACTCGTTGGACGTTTTGATGAAATAGCCTTGAATAATGCAATGAAATAACATGGATTCTCTTTGCGGGCATCCCGCTGCATAAGCCAAGGCGCGCCATCGAAATATTTCGCTTGCGGCGGACGAAGGCGCGTTGGAGCGAGGGTTGAGGAAAGAAAGGCCTCTTCAACAAGAGCGATGAGTTTACGCTTTAAAATCGCGTTGGCTTGGTCGACGATATCATCCCTGGTGATTTTCGCCGGATGCTTCATTCTGCTGGCGATCGTCAAAGAGAACCGGATTCAGAAACTGGAAGAATATTCCGCCAATCTTTCCAAGCAAATCGCCGCTTGTCCCGCCATTCTGTCCTTGGCGGAATCCCCCGATGCGGAAGAACCGATCCAGGCGGTGGCGGCGTATTTGAAAACCCTGCTGGACGGCAGCCCTTTCATCGAGGAAATATCTCTGCTCGATCGCCGATTTGGTAAAATGCCGGTCTCCGTTTCCCAATCCCGCGAGGTAGGAAAAAACGGCGTTATTCCCCGGACATCGTTCTCTTTGAATGAAATTCTCTCTTCCGGCGAACCGTTTCTCAGTGAAGACAGCTGGGAATATTTCATCCCCTTGAACGTCTCCAATTCTTATCGGGCCGTGTTGCGCATGAGATGGCTTCCGGAAGCGACATGGAAATATTTTTACGGTTTGCGAACCGGCGTGGCCTATTTTACGGCGGCGTCTTTCGCTTTTCATTTTTTGTTTTCCTATCTCGTTCTGCTTCGCGTCATCTCCCGCGAACAATCGCGGCTGGTTAAAACCTTAAGTTCCATCGTCAACGGCGATTGCTCCGGGCGCATCGACACCCGATCCTTTTCCAAAGGTTTGGCGGAGATCGGCGTCTATCTCAACCGCATGTTGGCGGAGATGGAGCAGGAAAGAAAAACAGCTTCCATTCTCGACGATACGCTTCGTCAAACGGAACGAGGATGCTCCGATTACCGCAAATCGCTGCTGCGCATGGAGAACGAATTGAAAGCGGTGCGCCAAGAAATGCAAGATGGATTGATAGCGCTTTTCGAATCGATTTGGTGCGGAGTCATGGTCATCGACAGCGATTATATCGTCCATTCCTCCAACGAATTGTCGGATCGTCTGCTCCGCTTCGCGAAAGTGGAGAATGGCGTCATCGTAGACGAACGTCTGCGCCGTTGCCTGGAGCCGATGATCCGGCTCGGCGCCAAAAAAGAGATCGACGATCTCTGCGTTTGGCCGCAGACGGCGATGAACCGTTCCGTCTCATGCCGCATTCGTTCGCTGCCGGTTCCTACGGGAGATGGTTCGCGGCTTTTTTTCCTGCTTTTGCGGGAAGAAAGCGGTTATCCGAAACATCTCTCTTCCAACCTTCTTCTTGAACGCCTCGTCCTCGATTGCGTCGCCGGCGAGGCGAATCCACTAAGAAAAAATTCGGTCAGCTCGCCAATTTCGCGGGCGGAAATCCAATTCAAGCGATGTCTTCGCCGCATCGAAGCGTTGCGCCATTTGGAGAATGGGAACGCGGGCGCTGTTCAGCCCATTCGCCTACCCTATTGGATTCGCGAGCATTTGCAGGCGGAAGACCTTTTTTCCGATTATCTGCACATCGACGCCAATACTCCGAATATGGATATTCAAATCCATGCTCCGGAGAGAGTATTCCAAGAAATGATGGAATGCCTGATATCGATACTCTCCTATTGGGCGTCCAAAAAAGACGATCGCCAACAAAACGCCAACCTGGCCGTGCGCGCTTTGCTGGATTCCCGTGGAAAGCCGGTCTTGACGTTTATGATTTCGGATGTGGCGCGCAACCATGCCGGGTATCTGCACGATCTGCTGGACGAACGAGTGGGACTTTCCTGCGAAGATAAAACCGGCTCCCTCTCTGTGGACGAATTGGAGCAGGATATTTGCCTGTCGCTTTTCCGCGTCATTAAAAATCTATTGCGCATTCAGATGGAGTGCGTCTATACCGAAAGCAAACGGATGGTCACGCTGCGTTTTACGATCGATAATCACGCTTTTCCTCCCCCATCTTCGGATGAAGCCGAATTGACCTACTCCGATACGGTCCGCGATTTAGTTCGCAATTTCATGAACGGCGCCTGATTCTTGTCGGCTCTATTCCCAACAAATTCTTTCGAATTTATGACGGCGGCGGCTCCTTCGCTAACCGAACGCAAATCAATTTGATAATTACGAAGATATTTCTTGCGGAATCATCTTGATTCATGTCCTGCGATAAGTTATAGTTTTACATATGCTTAACTCTTTTCTGTCGATTCTATTTTTTTAGGGAACGGAAAATATGGAGTTTTATTTCGGATAAATAAGAAGAACTAACGATTTGAATAAAACGCGAGAGACGCTTCGATTATGGTATGTTGCTTAATCGAGGAATAAAAAAGATCTTTTTGCATTGATTTTCCTTTGTCAATTTTTTGTCGCGCATTGTTGCGAATGGATTTGGGTTTGTTCGATCATTGAGACTTGAATACTCGCCTGTTGCGCCGTTGTTGTTGGCTCATTTGGGATTGAGGCCTCCTTCGTTAAGTATCCCGAGAGAAGGACGGAGGCGGCAGCTAGGGATTGGAGAGACGGGAAAATCTCCTTTCGCGTATGCGGCGCCGCCATTTCGGAATATCTCTTGGAGAACTCGTTAGATTCGCCTATAAAAATTACTATTCGACGCCAGCCAAGGATAGCGGTGAGGAAAAATAATGACAAGCACGAAAAAAGATATCGTGAAGGAAGTCGCGGCGAGAACGGGATTCGATATTTCCAGCGTCAAGGACATCGTACAGACCATGTTCGACGCCATGTGCGAGGGATTATCGAGAGACGGGAATATCGAGATTCGAAATTTCGGGATTTTTAAAGTGAAAGAGACCGCTGCGCGGCAGGCTCGCAATCCAAAAACCAGCGAGATCATCACCGTTCCCGCTAAAAAACACATCAGCTTCAAGCCTGGGCAACTTATGAAGAAAAAGATCAATATCAACGAGAATGCCGACGCTTAAGCGAATACTTGTAATTATCTTGGTTGGTATGAGATTGGCGGCTTTTTGCAGGTTACGATGAAAGATACTTTGGATACTTCTTCAGCATTGCCGGAAAAAATTGTTCAAGAAATCGACGATATCCCCCCGTTGCCAAGCATCGTCGTGAAAGTCATGCAGCTGATCCGGGATCCCGAATCTACAGCCAAGCAACTCACGGACGTGATTTCCCAGGATCAGGCGTTGACGGGCAATATCTTGCGGTTATGCAATTCTTCCTATTATGGATTGCCGCGCGTCGTTTCGTCTCTTTCCCAGGCCATTATGTACCTGGGTTTCCATACAGTTCGCAATCTTGTCCTCACTTGCTCCATCAGTAAACTCTTCAGTCCGGATAAAAAGGTGTACGGTTATAAGAAGGGCGGCTTATGGTATCACGCCGTCGTCTGCGCCTTGACGTGCCAGATCATCAGCAAAAAGATCAAGCCCGATATCGCGGACGCCGCCTTCACGGCGGGCCTGTTGCATGACATCGGACAACTGGTCATGGCTATCATCATCAAGGATACGGCGGAAACGATCGTCGATTTGATGGAAAGCAACAATATCTCCGATTTAAAAGCGGAGCGGGAGACCGTGGGCTTTTCTCATGACGAGTTGGGAGCGGCGTTAGCGAACAAATGGAATTTTCCCGACGAGCTCGTTCACGCCATTCGCTTCCATCACACTCCGGAAGCCTCTAAGAACAAGTCCATTCTTACGGCTATCGTCAACCTTGCGGATGCGATCGTGCTGGAACTCGGCTATGGCGTTCAATTGGATCAAATGAAGCATCCCGCCAGCAGCTACGCCTTAAAAATCGCCAAAATCGACGAGGAACTTTACAACTCCCTCCGCGACGCCGCCGAAGAACAAATTTCTCAGTTCGCCTCCCAATTCATTGCCATCGAAGACTAAAGCCTTGGGAATTGGGAGGGAACCCTTTCTCTTCTCGTATCACAATCCTTTGCGGATAACGATATCGCAAATGGGACCTCGGCTGCGCTCTCCTTTCAGCACAATGTGGCCGTAATTCGATTCGCCTATGCAGGTTTTCACGATCCAATTCAATCCATTATTGAAT